>CAZOXC010000142.1:1043-7162 GCA_964583205.1 uncultured Pirellulaceae bacterium
CCGAGTAATCGTTGCTGGTTACCTGCCACAACCGATTGACCTGGATTCCTTACCGGCCGGCGTTGCCCGCCCTGAAATCGAACTCAAACTACGGCGTGGCAAATCTATTTCCGGTACAGTTGTCGACCACGAAGGCAATCCGGTTTCCGATATCAATGTTTTTGCGGTCAGCGAGGCAGGTCTCAATCTGTTTCAGGGAGAAGCCTGGGCTTATGGCCAAAAGGATCCACATACCAAACCTCAACAGACTGATTCTCAAGGCAATTTTTCCGATCTGGTGTTGAGCGAATCGCGACTGGTGGCGGTCTCTTCTCCAAGCTTTTCCCTTTGGACTTATCTGCTGACGGATGACGAATTCGACGAAGACAATCCTGAAATCAAGATCCAGTTGCCGCAACCAGGTACTTTGATCATCAATTACGATCAACAAGGTGCGCCGGAGCCGGGCACACTGTTACTGCAATTTCTGTCTTACCAACTGGGCGAAAGCTGGAAGGGGGTTCAACTGGAACAAACGGAACTTGAAATCGGCAAAGGCCAATTCAAACTTGAAGGCCTGCCACCGGGTCCCTACCAGGTCTATCGCAGTGAGACTGTAATGTTCACCCAGATCGGAATGACAGTCCCCGTGAATCGGACGTTTTTCGAAATTGAGGCGGGCAAAACGATTACGCTCGATTGGACGACGCTCGAACTGGGAACACAATTGCTTGGAAAAGTCAGCTGGGACCCAACCATTGAACTTCAAGGCATTGGATTCCGAATCGAAAAGAAAACAGCCGAAACAGTCGAGGGTGGAGGTCGTTCCGATTGGCCATTCAATGTTGATGGAGGAAAAATCGATATGGACTCGGGCGAATTCAAATCAATTAAAATTCCGCCTGGCAAATACACCATTCACATTTCCGCCTACAAACCGATCCCGGAAGAACGGATGATGATGAGCGGTCGTATTGGCCCAAGCTATACCAAAACAATAGAAATTGAAGTGCCGGAAGAAGCGCCCGATGTCACTGATTTGGAAATCAAACTGGATCAACTCCAATAGAGTCGGCGGGCAAAATAAGCGGCGGACCAAATAAGCGGCGGACAAAGTGGAACACTAATCGGCGCTAATCTGCACTAATCGGATTCTGAAGTATGTGTTTTTCCGGTTGCAAATTTGTAGGCAACTGGTGGAGATAGTTGCAATTGCCGGATGCGCATGAAAAAAGCCGACTTCGCATGAGAAATTCCAGACGCGCATGAGAAATTCCAGACGCGCATGAGAAATTCCAGACGCGCATGAGAAATTCCAGACGCGCATGAAAAAAGCCGACTGCGATAGAAGATCGAGTCGGCTTTGAATCAAGTGGCGGGGACAGGATTTGAACCTGCGACCTCGAGGTTATGAGCCTCGCGAGCTACCGGGCTGCTCCACCCCGCGTCAAGCTATTCGAATTCTACATATCGGAATCTGGTTGTACAACCTTTAATTAATTACGGTTTTGCTCACTTGGCTTCAAACTCGGACTCCCCGCTCAGTCAGAAATCGGCGAATCGCTGTCCAGCTGCCGGTGACATTCATAGCCGGCCACTGCTACCGCACAGGATAGATTCAAACTGCGGACGTGCGAGCCCATCGGAATCCGCAAACTGGCAACGTCTTGCTGCTCCACAATCGAGCTTGGCAATCCGCTGGTTTCACTGCCAAAAACCAGCCAATCGTTGGCTGAATACTTCACTTGGCTGAATTCTTTCGCGGCCGTTTTGGTAAAAGCCCAGAGATTTTGCTCGCCAGCCCGGTCAAGAATTCCTTGCCAGTTCGGCACCAGTTCCCATTCCAGATATTGCCAATAGTCCAAACCGGCTCGACGCAAAGTCTTTTCGTCGACCCGGAATCCCAATGGCTGAACCAGCCAGAGTTTTGCCTGTAATGCCACACAAGTTCGCCCGATTGCACCGGTATTTCCGGGAATCTCAGGCTGGTGAAGGACAATGTTAAATCGCGGTTGATAATCTGAAGACACTTTAAGGATGCCTGCTGTTTTCAGGACAAATTCATCTGGTTTCGTTCATAGTTATTGTCGATCAAGTCCGGTTTGCCAACAATGAATGAACATTCGCAAACAACGCCTGACTCATTCATACGAGAATCGCCTTGGTAGATATCAAACGAAATCCGACTCGATCGGTCAAAATCGGCTCCATCGAAATCGGTGCTGAAAACCGTATCGCGGTCCAATCCATGACCGCCACAAAGACCCAGAACATTGACGCCACCGTCGAACTGGTCAAACTTCTGGAGCAAGCCGGGGCTGATGTGGTCCGGATCGCGGTCGACAGTAAAAAGGATGCCGAGGCCCTGGCGGAGATTCGCCAACAAACGTCGGCCAACCTGTCGGTCGACTTGCAGGAAAACTACCGTCTGGCCGCTGTGGTTGCTCCTCATGTGGACAAGGTTCGCTACAACCCGGGGCACTTGTACCACCATGAAAAAGAAAAACACTGGCAGGAGAAAGTGCGTTTTATCGCCGAAACCGCTCGGGAACACGACTGTGCATTGCGAGTCGGCGTGAACTGCGGCTCGGTCGACCCAGACAAAAAAGAAAAATACGATCCCGATGATTCGATCACACCGATGCTGGAAAGCGCGGTCGAGCATTGCGAATTCCTGGATTCGCTGGACTTTACTCGTTTCTGCGTCTCATTGAAAGATTCTGATCCGTCCAAAGTCGTGGAGATCAACCAGCGATTTGCCACAGCCAGGCCGGACGTACCTTTACATCTGGGAGTGACCGAAGCCGGCATGCCACCGGAAGGAATCATCAAGACCCGGATTGCGTTCGAGCAACTGATTGGAAAAGGCATCGGCGATACGGTTCGAGTTTCCTTGACCGTTCCGAACTCGGAAAAAAACCTGGAGATCGAATCCGGGCGAGAAATCATTGATGACATTTATGCCGGTCGAGTCCGCTCGGTCGTTGATTTCAAAACCGACTCGCTGAACATTATTTCCTGCCCCAGTTGTTCTCGAGTTGAAAACGAAGCCTTCGTGGAACTGGCTCAGAAAGTCAAAACGATCACGGCTTATGCCGAAGATCACGCGATCACAATCGCCGTGATGGGTTGCCGAGTCAACGGGCCAGGTGAAACCGACGATGCCGACCTGGGACTATGGTGCGGACCGAACTATGTGAATTTGAAGAAGGGCACTGAAGCCCTGGGCGCGTATTCTTACGACGAAATCCTGCCAAGACTCAAAGCAGAGTTGGATTTGATTATCGAAACCAAATAGACAACGCCCGCACAGAAAACGCCCGTACAGAAAACGCCCGTACAGAAAACGCCCGTACAGAAAAAACCAGCACAGAAACGGGTAACCAGAACACCCGGTCGCCGATCTAAAGTTTTGGCGTACGTTTTGTCTTCGGCATAGGTCGTTCCATTTGACGAGGCATCGGGTTGTTTGGCCGAGGAACATTGGCTTGAGGCCGAGGCTCTCTTGGACGTGGTGGCTCCCGATACTCTTCCTGCAAAGCCCAACCGATAGGCTGTTGCAACTCACGCTTGGCCAATAGCGCCCAGGGAGTTCCGGGATGCTCATCGACCACTCGCTGCAGATACATCCGAGCCTTGTCGGCCAGCTTTTCGGTGGCACTTCCGGTCAATATTTCGTTGGCCGGTTTTAGAACCCAGACATTGTTCTTTTCGTTTTCAAATTTTGACTTGGTCTTCAACATGGCCAGCAGTTTGTTATAGGACTCGGCGCGAATTTTAACGGCCAACACCCGTCCCATCGCCAGATCGTAACCGGCTTTCCAACGCAACGAGACCTCGCTTTCGCGACCGATTTCGCCCATTTTCAAAATTTCGTACAGACGATTAATTTTGTTTGATACCAATGCAGCCGGTTGTTGCGCCGCGTTCACTTGGTTAACGAATCGAGCCTCGTCCAGCTTTTCGAAACGCAACTGGGGAGGCGACATTGGAGAGGTCCAGGATTCTCTGGCAGCCTGCACCACCGCCAAGCGGCACTCATTCGATTTGAATTTGCCCGATATAGTGCTGGGTCGAAACGTAATCTGGACGATACCGACGCATGATTTTCGGATCGAAGAATCGTTGAAAATAGGCCGAGTATTCTTCCGTTTCGCCCCGGTTCACTCGCCGACCCGTATTCTGCCGGTTGGGATGAACGGTGAAATAGGTTCCGCCGGTTTCAAAGCACAGGCGAGTCAGCGCGAAAGGACCAAACCCCGAATCGATCGGAATCTCTTCTTCATAACGAGTCGAATAGTTCAGCCGAATCCGCTCAGGCGCGACCGATTCAGGTCCTTGACTGACGGGCAACCACTGAACGCTTTGATCAAAATTGGGATCCGGATCAACATATTTAACGAACGTTTCCTTACGACCGAAAGGAGCCGGTACTCCAACCACGTAAACCGGAATCTCATTGGTTTTGCAAATATCAACGGCGCTATCCAACACGTTAATATCATCGCCGGCTTCATCCGAGATGATCACGATCATCACGTTCCGTTCACGTTCCCTGGTGCGTCGATGAACTTTCCGCAGATGTTTGTACTTGTTACCAACTGCATTGACTGCTGAAAAAACGTTTTCCAGTCCGGATTCGTCGACTGGAATATCTCTAACAGCAGTTTTGATTTCACCAAGCTGGTTTGTCGGCTGTTTCAGCATCGGTCCGTATTGGCTGCCGAAAGCATAGACTTGAGTCAGCAAAGGTTCATCATCGAGTTCACGCTTTTTGAAATGCTCGCTACCCTTTTCTTCAAGTGTCGCCAGCTCCGAATAGATATTGTCAAATCGATCAAGAATCTCTTCGCGTTGTCTGAGCAGACTGGCAGACTGGTCGAACATCCAGACAACAAGTGTCTTGCGTTCTTCCAGTGACAACAGAATCTCATGCGTGATCCTGTCAATCGCTCCATCGGCACCCGTTGTGGCGAACCCGGCGTTTCCATTGACCGGCAACCGAGAGACCTCGATCGCCACCGGCTGAGGTACGTACTCGTCAAAAGCAATTTCACCAAAATCGTGAGGTGTCAGGTCATATTCTTCTGCGACTTCGATCGAGTCATCAATCGTGGGAGCTTCAGCCATGGCTGATTCGAATCCCAGATTCTCGTCGGAACCAATGTCTTCGTTTTGATCCATGTTGAAATCGACTTGAGGAGTCACTTCCTCAGTCATGGTCTGCGAAACGGCCGGAATGACCATCGAGACCTGAGTCTTCTGGCGAGGCGAAATGAAGATCGTCGCCAAAGCCACCAACAGGATCAGATGAAAAAAGAAGCTGAGCACCCAGAACGGTGTTCCACCATCCAGCGGAGTTTCATCCTGTCCAGATCGAACCTGCCACCAATTTCTGATTCTGTTCCGCAAAGATGTTTTATTAAGCGACAAACTGACCTCCAGGTTCTCGGTTTTTGGCTGCTTATTTTCAGCACAAAGCTGAAAGGCAGATTCCCTGTCTCTTAGTTATTTTCGACCAGTCGCAATTAAATGGCAAGCGAAACCAGGGGCAAACAGTCGGTCGAACTTGTCAATTCCCCGAATTTTAGCGATTTACACGATCTCAACGTACTCAAATTCCCTGAAAAAACTCGCCCACTGCCGGTTTTCGGGCAGGTTATGCGGGATTCACCCAGCGACTTGAGGGCGGAGATTTTCGATTACCGAGTTACACTTAGTAGACAAAACCGATCTACCTGAATTTCGAGCGACCTTTGAAGATCCATTCGTTGACTCGAGAACTCCAAATTTCTACGATTTTTGTAGCTTCAATCTGAAAACTGACCAAAACGGCAAACCGATGTATCAATCTACATTCAATCGAATCGTCTCATTGTCAACGCTCATGATGTGCTTGTTGTATTGCGGAACTCAATTGGACGCGCAGAGCAATAACAGGCGGAACGATAACAGGCAGAGTGATAATAGACAGACCGACAACAGGCAGACCGATAACAGGCAGACTGACGACAGCCAGACCGACGACAAAAAGAAGGACAAGAAGAAAATTCCGCCGGTCGAAGTCGTTGAAATTAAAACCAAAGACAAAGTGGTACTGGAAGCTTCGTTCTACGGAAGCATCAACGAAAAAGAAGCAG
>CAZOXC010000143.1:0-7145 GCA_964583205.1 uncultured Pirellulaceae bacterium
AGCAACCATCGCGAACCGGCAGCCAGTCTTGAACATCTCGACCAATGTTATCCCCATGCTGCCCGGGAGCTAACCCATACACAAAAAACGCCGCTTTCGTAAAACGTCGTCCCTTATAGATTTGCCCGTCTAAAACAAGCAATCAGCCCTGGCGCTGTTTATGGCGAGGGTTCGAGCAAACCACATAAACACGCCCTTTACGACGTACCACTTTGCAGTTTTCACAGATTCTCTTAACGCTAGCGCGAACTTTCATCGAACGCCCATTTCCCGCAGGTAAACTTCTTGGTCGAAAGCGTGCCAGTATACGATTTTGATTGATTTCTCCACAAGGGCCGAATCAGCCTTTTACCCATAAATTTCAGCCTCGTCGACTTTGGGAGACCTCCCCACCATCGAGTGTCTTTTGGCAACTCCTTACCCAAGCGTCTTTGAAAGGTCTGGCTTTACGCCACTTTTGCGATTTGGTATTCCCCGCAACATATGCACCAAAATAGGAGGGGTTTGCGCGAAAAATCTCATGAATGACCACAAGAAAACCACGTTTTTACTTGGTTTCGGCGCGATTATTGTCCTGGCTCTGTTCTATAGAATCGGAGTGTTTGACCAACATCCGACGACTCAACAGGACCAATATGCGCTTATAAATCTGGATTCTGGATTGCCAGCGAACTCGCAAAATACGGCCCAGTTTTCCCAGTCTCGGCAAACTGAAGGCAATCTGGCCAGCCCAGAACAAAGCCAACAGCATGATCAGAATGAAGGACAACTTTGGCAAACGATGCTGCAAGCCGCAGCGGCCAACCCGCGTTCGCTGCCTCCTCGATTGACCGCGGAAGAACGAGCAGTCCTGATGGACTTGCCCATGGCCTGTACCAGCGATTTGCCCGGTTTTGGTGCAGCGATTCCAACCGAAGCCACTCCACCCAATGCTCAGGCCAATCAAATCCAGTTGGCGCAATACCTGGAATCGGCACAGGCCGAAAGTTACTTCCAGCAAGACTCGAATGATACCAATAGCGGTTCCTACCCTTTGTATGATCAAGGCCAGACCCCGGACCAAGTGCAGCTTGTTCCACCCGCCAATCGACTTCAGGAAGCAGCACTTGAATATCCAGGCATTGCCACTGAACAAAACTCGCAGGCGGCAATTGCCTACCCAGGCATTTCCGACCGTCTCAATCAGAACCAGAATCAGAACGACAATCAGAATCAAGCCGTCGTTGCGCAACCAGCTCATCCGGCTGCGGCCCCCAACGCTACTCAATCTAATTTCACCCAATCGAGTTACCCTCAATCGGGTTACACCGAACCGAATTTTTCTCAATCGAGTTTTTCACAGCCCAATCCTGCTCAAAGGCAAAGCAACGAACCTTATCCGCTTCCGCAACTCGATCAATCAACCGCTGCGGAAATACAACAAGCGGGACATGCCGAACCCTACAACCTCGAGATGCTTGCTGAACAGCATTTGCAAGCTCAAATTCAGGCTGCCAGCGCGATCGCTCAATCGCAGAACGCACAATTGCAGAATGCTCAGTTTTCACAGGGCGGGCATTCGGTCGATTCGCTGCATTACAATCCTCACTCGGTTGCAGCCGTCAATGCGTCCGCAATGATTGACTTGCCAGAAGGCGTTGATCCTCATGCGGGAGTGTTTTCAAAAACTCCTTATCCGTCCGCGCTGGAATGTTCGACTTGTCATCAACAGATTTTTGACGAGTGGGCTAGTTCCAGTCATGCCTACGCGTCGATCTCGCCGATGTTCCACCGATTCGAAGACACCATCAACAAGCTGACTCAGGGAACGATTGGCTATTTTTGTATGCGGTGCCATGCACCAGTCGCGACCACGATGGGCCTGCGCCGCGACCAGCCAATCTGGGATGGACCTCGAGTCTTCCGGGAAGGTGTGACTTGTGTAGCCTGTCATCGAGTCAAACACGCGTACACCAAATCCAACGGCGAACGACGAATTGAGCCGGGTGGCCTATACGATCCAGTTTATGGCGGTCGAGGTGACGGCAGCGGCGTAGGAATCGCCAATAAATACAAAGAGTATTTTAAGGTGCGGACCGATCCAAACGACAAACGGCCCGGGCAGGACATGCATGCCACCAGCATCGTGTTCGATGAACTATCCAAAAGCGATTTCTGTGCCTCGTGTCATCAAGTGGCAGTGCAGCCGGGAATCAAACTGGAAGTGGTCTGGGATCAATACCGCGCGTCACCTGCGTATCGAGAAGGAACGACTTGCCAGGATTGCCATATGGGTCAGACGCCCGGCAAAGCCAGCGGCTATAGTTTCGGTCCGGCGGCGGTCGTGGACAACAAAGTCGTCAACCCGGAACGCCGGCACTCCAACCATGTATTTTACGGTCCCGGTTATTCCATCGCTCATCCGGGAATCTTTCCGCACAACAAGGAAGCCGATCGCTGGTCCATCAATGAATGGTTGGAATTCGATTGGCGAGCCGGTTGGGGGACCGACAAGTTCGAAGACGCGCTGGCCGATGGGCATTTTGTCACACATTTTCCCACGACCTGGCAGGAAGTCGACGATCGTTATGATGCTCGGGACATTGTCGAAGATAACTTGAAGAAGTTGCACTACAAAAAAGACTTGCGCCGACAAGTTATGGAGAATGGTTCCAAGATCGATGGGCCCTTCTTCGGATGTGACCCGACTGTTGGTCAGCCACTTCGTTTCAACTATGTCGTTTCCAATATCAGCAACGGCCACAACATGCCTAGTGGATCATTGGGTGCCCAGCCACAACTATGGCTGAACGTGGTGTTGATCGGCCCAGATGGAAATCGCGTCTGGGAGTCCGGCGATCTGGATACCTGGGGAGACTTGCGAGACATTCATTCTTCGGATGTGGTGCAGCGACAAGTGCCATTGGATGCACAGTTATTCAACTTGCAAACCAAATTCCTGACGACCAACGTGAAAGGAACCGATCGAGAAACGTTCCTCCCGATCAATCTTGACGTTGATCAACTTCCCTTTATCCGCCCGGCCAATTTACCGGTGACCACGCTTAATCACCCTCCTTTAATTCGCATGGAGGGGCATTCGATTCCAGCGCTGGGCGCTCGAAAAGCCAAATATGTTATTCCGGGCAACCTGATGACGGTGCCCGGAACCTATCGCCTTTCAGTTCGCCTGCGCAGTCGAGCTGAGCCAATCTATTTCATGCGATTTGTGGCGGCGACGCCGGAAATGATACGCATGATGAATGAATGGATCGTTGACATTCATCCTTACTCGGTCGTGTTCGAGGTTCAATAGCTACGGAGTCAATTTCCCACCCCCCCTGGATGTCTAACAAACTGACCAATTCGACAATTCGCAAAACGATTTCGCTGACCATTGGTTGGGTCAGTGTCATCGTCTTGTCGGCATGCGCGCGAATCACGTCAGCACAGTACAGCTATCCACTGCACGACAATCGAGCCAATGGGCTGGAAAGCGCAGCGCCGCCCCTCTTCAAACAAATTCCCGCCTACCAGTTTGTCGTGAAGCCGGGTAATCCAGCACAGCAACAGGGCTCCTTGAACTATCCATTGTTCGGCGATGTTCCAGTTGGCGGTGAAGTTTTCGGAAATCCAGCGAAGCGCGAAATGAATTTGAGAATGGCTCGAGCTCCCAGTGCGGAAAACAATTATCCCAATTGGAATCAGCCCGTTGAGCCGTTAGTGACTGTTGAGCCGTTGATGACCGCGCAGCCGGTGGTGCCTGCAGTTGGTCCGGCTACGTTCCCGCAAGACAAAGTCATTCCATCAGCGGCGGGTGGAGTGCCCCAAGCCAAAGATTTCAAATTGGCGCCGCAGCCAAAATTGGGCGACCGCTACTTTAATGAAGTACCGGTCGGCGATGCGAACTCGGTAGTCGTTGAGCCGATGCTTTCAGACTTTCAGGAAACGCCGATCAATCCTTATCAGGCGTATGACAGCGAGCACCAGAAATGGGTTTACTCGGGCAAAACGCTGAATGCGAATCGTCGGCCGTTGTTGGAGCTTGGGCGGCCCTGGTATCAACTGGGTCAACTGGCTCCACCCTCGACGATCCTGGGATTCCACAATCCAGTATCGCCACAGTTGTTGGTTTTCGGCGATATGCGAACAGTGGCCGCCAGCAATCGAGTCGATGGTGATTCCAGTTCATTGCTGGCCTGGCAACTGAACTTGAATGTCAACTTGTCCATTACTTCGACCGAGCGATTTGTGTTCTTCGCCAGTCCGTTTGATCGAGATGGTCGATCAACCCGGTGGCTGTTGGACGAGGACACATTCGTAGATGAACTGGATCCGAACATTAACTTTGGGTTCTTTGAAGGCGATTTGGGTGCGATCGTTGGTGGCTTGACTCAACAGACATTGCCTTTTGATCTGCCATTTGCAGTCGGCTTCATGCCGGTGCTGGCTCAAAACGGAGTCTGGTTGGACGACACTTTGATTGGAGTTGCCGCCACCATTCCGGCTCGCAACAGTCCAGCTTTAAACATCTCAAATATCGACACTACGTTTTTGTGGGCGTTTGACGAGGTCACCAGTCCGGCGTTCGAGGGCGATGATGATGCGGCACAGCTATTCGCGGTGTTGACATTTATCGAAGCGCTGGGTGGCTATTTCGAAATTGATTATGGTTTTCTGGAAGACAGCGATTTGTCGCGAGGCAGAAGTTACCACAACATTGGAATCGGGTTTACTCGTAGATACGGTCGCTGGATTTCCAATTCGGTGCGAGTGATCGCCAATACCGGACAACAAACTCGCGATGGCGACGATACGGCCGAGGGACTGATCGTACTGATGGAGAACTCGTTGATAACATCTCAGCCGTCGACTTTTGTTCCCTACTTCAATCTTTGGGCGGGATTCGATCGACCACAATCAGCGGCGCGAGCCAATGCTGCTGGTGGGATCTTGAGGAACACTGGAATCCTGTTTGAATCCGACGGGCTGACCGGTTTTCCAACATTGGATGCAACCGGGAACGACACCTATGGTGCGGCGATTGGGCTCAACATAATCGCTCCTGATTTTAGTCAGCAACTGGTTTTGGAAGCTGGATTCCTGCAGTTCCTGGAAGATACTCCCGGCGGCCTGGCGGATGATCGCCAGTATGGTTTGGGGCTCCGGTATCAATTGCCGTTGACTAACTCGGTAATTCTTCGAACCGACGCGATGTATGGTTTTATTGAAAGAGCCGACGATATATCGGGCGTCCGAGTAGAATTGCGGCAAAAATTCTAGGCCAATCCCGGTCTCTGGTGTCGGGCGAACCGGACACCTTCTGCATGATCGCGAAACATGTGCTTTAAATTTTTGTTTAAGAGTCTGACACTTTCCTGGCTCGAATTCGGTATACTTGCTCGGGCAAATTTACGATTCAGAATCCGATTGAACCCGGTGGAGATGGGCAATGAAAAATCAACTAACGGGCAATTCGTGTTGGTGTTGCCAAGTTTTGGCTTGGATTATGTTTTTCAGTATCGCGACATGCTGGTCGCCCCTGTTGCAAGGGCAGGTTGATAATTCAAGTCAACCTGGAACACCATTTGAATCCTCTTTGGACTTTGTGCCTGCGGACACGGCGTTTTACTGGTCGTCGCAAAACAATCGTCAAAAAATGAACGCCTTGTTTAACAGCCGTGCCTTTCAAGAATTGGCCGACACCGCTGTGTACCGAGCATTGCGCCAAACGTTTCTCGACGGTTTCAAGGATGGTTTTCAAGAAGGGTTGGAAGCTGATTTATCCGTGGACCAGGTCGAGGATGTGGTTGATTGGTTAGAGTCCGACGAAGCAACTGAGTGGATGGAAATCGGTAAGCAGTTATTATCCAGTGATGTTTTCGTTTACGGAGATGACGAGTGGAGCAATTTGTTTAGTTCGATTTCCGATTTCTATTTTGGACTGGTCCAGGAAAGTATGGGCAACGGTCTGGGTGGCGAGTTGCTGAACGAGCAACAAATTGAAGAGCTGGCATTTAAATTGGCAGAACAGGAGTTTGATGACCTGGGCATTCCAACGTTTTTGTTGGGTGGCAAAATCGAAGACACCGAAACGGTAAGAAGGCTGTTGGGTTCTCTGGCTGGAGAATTCGAAAAAGCGATGTCCGAGGCATCTCAAGAGGAACAGGATTTTATCGGAAGTATCTATCGTCAAATTGACGATAGCCGTATGTACCTGTTGACTCTGGAAATATCCCACGATGATTTGCCTTGGGAACAAATTTACGACGAAGCTCAAGCCGAACCTGAATCGCTGGAGGTCATTGAGGCTTTTCAGGATTGGTTTAAAGACAAGAAGATTGCCTTCGCGATCGGAATCATTGAAAACTATTTGATCTTCGGGCTGGCGCCAGAATTGGATCGCATTCAGAACCTTGGATCTGAAGAATTACTACGTGACATCGCGGAATTCGAGCCGCTGTATGAGCATTCTGACAAGACACTTTCATCGATATCATACGTTTCGGAGGCGATGATCAAATCGACTTCGAATCAGGACGCATTGGGAGATAGCTTGAAGATGATGTTTCGCGGAATTCGCGAAGCGTCGGGCGACTTCGGCGGTGACACAAGGTTTGCCGAAGAATTAAATGAAGATATTGATACGTTTGCGGAAGAACTGAGCCATTTTATTCCGGAACCGAGCGCCATCCTGAATTTCAATTTTCTGACTGAACAGGGAATCGAAGGGTATACCTACAACTGGACTGAAAATCGTTACTTTGATGATTCACAACCACTGACGATTCTGCAGCACGTGGGTGGAAATCCGGCGCTTATGTTTGCGGCGCGTGAAAAAAAGAATTTTGAAGAATACGACTTTCTGGCCAAGTGGTCCGAGCGGATCTTTGATCAGGTCCAGTTGTATTTGCCGGAAGCGATCGCTGAAGAAGACCCGCAAGAAGCGGTTCGAGTCGAAAAAATCCTCACGCAATTACGGCCCATATTGTCGGGTCTTAATCAAACCACGAAAAACAAGTTTCTGCCCTCGTTGGACGGGCAGTCGGCATTGGTCCTGGACTTTAAACAAGGGCAGGAATCCTGGCATGAGATGATGCCACCCGCCAGTGAACCTCTGCCGTTCCCGGCATTCTCCATGTTGATGGGAATTGACGATTCAAGCC
>CAZOXC010000144.1:0-7119 GCA_964583205.1 uncultured Pirellulaceae bacterium
CGACGCGAGCTTGCGCGAAAGGCGGCGTCACTTCTTTTCTGGAAATGCCCAACACCATTCCCAATGTGATCACACAGGAATTGCTGGAGCAAAAACTGGCACTTGCCGATCAACGCTGCCTGGTCAACTACGGCTTTTATATTGGCGCGACCCCCAACAATTTGCAAGAACTCAAAAACGCTCGCCGCACACCCGGTATCAAGATCTTTATTGGATCCAGCACAGGGGACTTGCTGGTCGATCAACAAGCTGCTCTGGAATCGATCTTTGCTGAAACCACCTTGCCGATCTGCGCCCACTGCGAAGACGAAGCAACCGTGCAAGCCAATTCGCAACTCTATACCGAATCGACGGACGTCGCCGATCATTCGCGAGTCCGCAATCACGAAGCGGCTGTCATCGCAACCAAACGAGCAATTGACCTCGCCGAACGTCACAACCATCGCTTTCATGTGCTGCATGTTTCCACCGCGGACGAACTCCCGTTGATTCGAAATGCCAGCGAATTGATTACCGCCGAGGTCTGTCCCCATCATTTGTTTTTTAACGTTGAGGACTACTCGCGACTGGGATCACGAGTCAAAATGAACCCCTCGATCAAAAACAAAGTCGACAACGATGCGCTGTGGGGAGCTTTGCTGGATGGAACCATCGAAGTCGTTGCCACCGATCACGCGCCACACACCAACGAAGAAAAGGCTCAACCCTATCCGCAGTGCCCATCCGGCTTACCGGCCGTTGAAAATTCGCTGGCGCTGATGCTGAATCAAGTTAACCAGAACAAGTGCAGCGTCGAACAAGTCGTTAAATGGATGTGCGAGAACCCGGCCAGGATTTGGAATTTGAAAAACAAAGGCAGGATCGAAGTCGGTGCGGATGCCGATCTGGTTCTGGCTGACCTGACACTGCGAAGACAAATCGTCGATGGGCAGCAACAATCCAAATGCGGCTGGACCCCATGGCATGGACAAGAATTGCAGGGTTGGGCCGTTAGAACCTGGGTCATGGGTCAACAAGTTTATCAACTTGAAGGTGGCAAAGAACAATTCCTGAACGAACCTGCCGGGCGGGAAATTCAATTCGCCGAGCAACCGGAATAGCGACGTCAACATTGATTGATCTGCACCGTTTTGCAGCCATAACTCTCATTCAGTTTCTGGTTTGAAGCGGAAACTGTCGGCAAAAACGCGCCTCGCCCGGAATCAAACAGCAAAGTAAATATTTCGCTGACAGAATTCTGAAATCTGCACGTTACATTGGTTGAAGGCGATCAATCATGACTAACTCACCAGAAACCAACCAGGAATTGTTGCTGCGGATTCGCGATTCGGCTGACCGTGAAGCCTGGATTGAATTTGAGCAGTTTTATCGACCCGTCGTCTTTCGAGTAGCGCGATCATTGAACCTGCAGGAAGCCGACGCGTTAAATGTCGTGCAGGAGGTGATGGTCAAAATCGAAAACTCCATCGACCGGTGGACACCGGATCAACCGCCGGGCAGTTTTCGCAATTGGTTAAGGAAGGTCGCTCGCAATGCAGCGCTGGATGCCATACGCAAAAAACGACCGGACGCTTCACCGGGTGGTTCGGCCGCTCAGCTTTCTCTGAATGCTGTTGCTGAACCCGATCAGGTGCTTTCTCAACTTCGAGTAGAAGTCGAACGGCAGGCGTTTCGCTGGGCCGCCGATCGGATAAAGCACGAGTTCCATGAAACCACCTGGAATGCATTTTGGCAAACGATGATCGAAGGCGTCCCCTGTGAAGTTTTCGCCAAAGAAACCGGCAAGTCCATCGGTTCAGTTTATACCTCGCGCAGTCGTGTGATGCATCGACTCAAGTCAGAGGTGCAGCTTTTCGACTGGGATCAACATGAAGATTGGGAACGGCAAGGTTTGGAGGGACAGGAATGAGCGGACAAGAATCAAAGTGTGACCTCCGGAAGATCGATTCATTCTTGTCGGGCCAGCTTTCCTTGGATCGGCAGGCGGTCCTGGAAGATCACCTGGAGGTTTGCGAGGATTGCCGAAATCGGTTACATCAAGACTCGGCTGACCATGACGTTTGGGAAAAAGCTACCGAATACCTGCGCCCCGATGATCACGATTCAATTGACTGGAGCGCCACGGGCCTACAGCAACGAAATCCGGATCTGCAGATTCAACAGATTCTGGAATGGTTGGGCCCGACCGATGACCCCAGGATGTTGGGGCGAGTTGACTGCTACGAGATCATGGCGGTGATCGGAAGTGGCGGAATGGGTGTAGTCTTGAAGGGGCTCGATCAAGGCTTGAATCGAGTTGTGGCGATCAAGGTTTTAGCGCCTCATTTGGCGACATCCAGCACCGCCAGAATCCGCTTTTCACGAGAAGCACAAGCTGCAGCGGCGATCACGCACAACAACGTGATTGATATTTACAGCGTATCTGAATTCAACGGACTCCCCTTCCTGGTCATGCCCTATGCCAGAGGTCCATCGCTGCAGCGAAGAATCGATCAGCGTGGACCGTTGCCGATCGTCGAGGTGTTGAGGATCGGTCATCAGATTGCTTCGGGTCTGGCCGCCGCTCACGAACAAGGTTTGGTTCATCGCGATGTTAAACCCTCGAACATTTTGTTTGTAGACGACGTGGACCGGTTGCTAATCACCGATTTCGGCTTGGCCAGAACGGTGGATGACGCCTCAGTCACGCACACGGGAGTCATCGCCGGAACGCCCCAATACATGTCGCCCGAGCAAGCGAGGGGTGAGTCGGTCGACGCTCGCAGCGACCTGTTTGCTTTGGGTAGCGTGATCTACACCTTGGCCAGTGGAAGAGTTCCTTTTGCAGCGGAAACCAATTTTGGTTTGTTGCGCAAGATCACTGATCAAGATCCGCAGCCAATCACAAAAGTGAATCCAGAGGTTCCAGATTGGTTGAATTCCATTGTGGAAAAACTGCATGCCAAGGATCCGCAATATCGCATGCAGACCGCTGAAGAAGCAGCTACGGTCTTCAAGAGTTACCTGGCCCATATTCAAAATCCTTCCAGCGAAAAATTGCCGACGTTCGGGCGGTCAACGGCAGGGAGTAGACTTCAATCTCCTACGATTCGGCGGACGCTGGCTGGGCTGGCGACATTGTTGTTGATCGGTTTCGTTGTGCTCGCGGCGGCAACCCTTGCCGATCGAATCGCGTCCAATACCCAACCGACCAAAGCCGGTTCGCAAATTCAATCTGACTCGGATTACGTTGTCCGCAAACGAATGAAAGCGATTGTGTTTGCGATTCACAGTTACGCGGACGCGCACGATCAACGATTTCCTCCTGCTGTTGTTCCGAATCCGGACATTGACGCCGCCGATCGTCTAAGTGGTTTCGTTTTGCTTTTGCCATACTTCGAAGTTAAGCCGAGCTACCTGGATCAGGCAATTTGGGAGAAAGTTCGCATCGATCCTCAGCGAGCCAGGTCATTAAAGGAATTGTTCGATAGCATCGACCTGACAGCCGGATGGAATGACAAAGCCAATGAACAAGCGGCCAGGACGGCAATCGAGGTATTTCAAATGCCCGGGATCCGACCGCTTGAAACGAACTCGGGATTTCCGGTCAGCCACGTTGCTTTGGTACGAGGCTACGGAGGGAACACTGACGGTGTATTTCCGGGTGACGAAACAATCAAATTATTTGACGCTGACAAAAAGGTTTCGCAAATCTCAGATGGAACTACAAACACATTAGCGATCGGTCAAATTTCAAAAGAGCTGGGTCCATGGATCGCAGCTGGTCACTCGACGGCACGCTTCATTCGCCATACCGGTGAATCGGAGGAAGAACAGCCTCCCAACTTTGGCGGAGTGGATCATGACGCTGCATTTTTTGTGTTTTGTGATGGCAGCATGAGCTTCATCGATTTACTTGGGTCTCAACCTGAAGGGTTGAAAGCTCTGGCGACTCGATCAGCAAACGACAATCTGAACTTTGAAAACCAGGTCGAGTTTTATGACTCAGCCGCCCAGTTTCGTCTGCACACTCGTTCGGACAGGTAATTCGAATGCAACGAGATCAGGAAAGTTTCCCTGGTGGAATTCTGAATTTGAATAACAGTTGGAGAAAAACAAAATGATGAAGTTGATTCTTGCGGTGTTAGTTTTTTTATTCTCGTCTTACTGTACAACTTTCGCTCAAGAAAGAGCGGACAGCAACCTTGGGGAGGAAATCGAAAGATGGGCTTCCTTGGACGATGAAGCGATTGACCAAGTCACGAAACGCAATCTGGTCCGCATCGCGTGGGCAATTCATGCTTATTTAGAAGACAACGAAGGAGCTTTGCCACCAGCCGCTGTTCCAAACGATGATATCAAGGCGGAAAAAAGGCTGAGCGGTTTCGTCCTGCTGCTTCCTTATATTGGCGTTAAGCCCTCATACCTGGACGAAGAAGACGAGAAATGGAAAAAATGGCGAAGCGACCCGGCAGAGACCAAAAAGCTGTTTGACTCCATCGATCTATCAAAAGCATGGGATGATCCGGCAAACGAGGAAGCTGCCAAAACGGCTGCTTCCTGCTTCGTTGTTCCGCAAGGTGGAGAATATCGCAATGAAGCCGGGTACGGGCTTTCCCATTTTGCGATGGTTCGCGGCGGAGTCCGGGAAGACGGTACCGGGTTGGACAATGGTCCCTTTCCATTGAAGGCAGATTCGCCTCTTTTTATCAAGGACATCAAAGATGGAACGATTAACACGCTTAGCGTTGGTCAAATTCATGAAGAACTTGGACCGTGGATAGCCGCTGGTGGTTCAACCGCCAGGCACGTCATTCATCCAGAGGTTGAAGCTGCTGATGGGCTTGTAGGATTCGGAAGTCCCCATCGAGGCGGCGGGTACTTTTCGAACTGCGATTCATTTGTCTACTTCTTTGACTTTGCGGCTGTTTCACCTGATTTAATGTACGGGTTGTCGGGACGCAACGACCAGATTGGCGTACCCAGAGACCGAAGTGAATTCAATTTTGAATCAGCCCTTCAATGGAAAAACTCGAAGGAAGAAAAATGAGTAAGCCGCAGACTTTCATTGTTCTTCTTGCAATCTCATTTGTGGGAACATTCTCAGGAACATGGGCAGGAGTTGTCGGCGGGCAGGAATTGGAAGTCGACTCAACGCCGAAAACAATCGAGGATTTGCGTGAACTTGAAATCGTGGTAATCCAAGCGGTGGAAAAAGCTCTGCCCGCCACGGTTGCAATTGGAGTCAACGAATCAGCTGGGGCAGAAAACACAACCTTTGCCAGTGGTGTGATTATCTCCAAAGATGGCTTGATCCTTTCTCAGCACCACGTCACCCATGCCCGCCATGGTCTGAATCGAGAAACAGGAATGATTTACGAAGCAAAAAAGCCAGGTGACAAAGTCGATGTCATTTTGAAGGATGGTCGTCGTCTCGAAGCCGAACTTTTGGGAGCCGATGAAGGACGGGATCTGTCACTGCTAAAGCTGGAGCCGGGCGAGTACCCTTTCATTTCAATGAGCGAGCCCGGGTCAGCAAAGCTGGGAGACTGGGTTCTCAAGTTTGGGCATCCGCTAGGTTATTTTGAAGATCGAGGCGCGGCAGTACGTCTGGGCAGGTCGCTCTATACTGGTGAATTGAATGTCGTTGCCGATTGTGCTGCGATTGGCGGAGATTCAGGTGGCCCCCTGGTTAACCTTGATGGCGACATCGTGGGAATGATTGAAAATTCGAGGATCCCAAATCGACTTACGCTGCTTCGCGCCGCAGTAACCCGCGGAACACATTTCATCATGGGCTATTCAACCATCGAGTCGATTCAGGACAAGATGCCTGCAATGCTTGATGACCAGATGTTTCGTTCCAACGAACTTGATCAACAGTCGAGACAATTCGAAAACAATCCTATTCTTCCATTGCCGCTCGCTACTCAAGGATCTGAAACACTGGACGCCTGGAAAAGCGTTACATCAGAATCGCAGGGCAGCGTCGTTGAGCTGATTCGGGACGATCAACAAGTCGCATTGGGGACGGTCGTTAGCGCGGAAGGACTAATTCTGACACGCGCAGGTGAAGTTGACGGAGCAAGCGTACGTTTGCCGAGCGGACTGATCGAGCCGAAACTGATCGGTGTGGACAAGAACTTCGATTTGGCACTTCTGAAGATCGAGACGGCGAGTGAACTTAAGCCTGTTGAATGGGCGGAAGGCGAAATCTCAAGAGGCAGGTTAGTTGTGGCTCCCGACAGTCGGGGCGAGCCACTGGCAATGGGCATCATCTCGACGGAGATCCGAAAAGGAAAAGAGCCTTATTCTGAGCCCACTGTTCGAACAACAGAATCCGGACCCTCCAAAATTCAAATGTCCGTTGTTGGAAAGATAATTGAAGATGGTTTCAAGGTAGAGTTGGCCGCGGGCGACGCGAGCAAGGCAGGAATTCGAACAGGTGACCTGATCGTCTCCGTCGATGGAAAGTCAGTCCTGGAGAATCGGGAAGCTTTGCTTATTTCCAATCCGACAGTTGGCGATGAAGTGTCTGTGTTGATTCGTCGCGACGGAACAGATCTTGAGTTGACCATGACAATTCAGAAGCTGAAATTTCAGGAGCTACTGGACTCGAGGGACAAGACAAGCATAGGAAACTATCCAGCTTTTTTTGACCACGACATGCCGCTCTTTGCAAAAGACTTTGGTGGACCGGTACTCGACCTCAACGGGCGTGCGATCGGCGTTTCGGTTTCCAACTCCAGTCTTTACGGTTGCAGCACTATTCCTGCCGGTGAGATTGAGCAGTTGATTGAGCGACTTGTTCGTTTGGAGAAATAAGCGTCGTGTTTGCTGGATACGGCGGTCGATAGGACGTTGCCTTACCGGGATCCAAAACAATAGAAACCTTGGCCGCAACATTCGGGCGCTGCCGAACCGTTGGCGGGGAAATTCCAGCCGACTGGCAAATTAAAACCGATAGACGTAGATGTAATCGCCGAATTCACCATCTAATTCTGAAACGACTTCCTCGTTCATGTCGATATGGTGAATTCCTGACTGGTCGGCAAAGGTCGTTGTACCGTCACCGTGTCGTTGTGCATGGTAAAGATTTCCATCGCCTTGAACTTCCCAAACCAACTCGCCCTCAAAAGT
>CAZOXC010000145.1:0-7114 GCA_964583205.1 uncultured Pirellulaceae bacterium
ATATATGACAGGAGCAAACAACCCGATTACGATCAAAACACAGGCAAACAGCAGGCTGTTGGTTAGCAGATAGGTAACGACTCCCAGTGCCGCACCGGAAACAAAACAGAAAAACCAAAGTTTCTCGGTGTTCGCCTGCATCCCGGCCTGAATCGAATAAGCCTTAATCTTCTTGACCAGATCTACGACCGAAAATGGTTGGGGCCCTTCACTTTCGACCAGGTTTTGCAAGTCGCCCTGGTCGGCAAGCGTTTTAGCATAGCGTCTCATCTGTACTCGTAAATCGTCTTCGATTTCCTGTCGCCGCCGAGACCGCTCCTGCATGAATATGTCGGTCAGAATAAAGTTAACCGCGAATATTCCAAGGAACACCGCAAGGAAAACCAGCAAACTAATAATAATTCCCGCCATAATTTCTCGCCGCTTAGGTCAACCGTTGTTTTTCGAATACTTGCAGGTCAAGTTTGAATCCCGTTTCTTCCAGACGTTTTGCACTGCGAGGCCGCACTCCACAGGACTCGTAATATCCGACCGCGACTCCTTCTTCATCTAATCCCGTTTGCTGGAATCTGAAAATGTCGTGCATCGAAATGACGTCGCCTTCCATCCCAGTGATTTCCGAGATAGCGACAATCTTGCGCACACCACCCGTCAGTCGCACAGCCTGAATCACCACGTTGATTGCGGAACAAATTTGGCGACGGATGGTCCAAACGGGAATGTCCACACCTGTCATACCCACCATCATTTCCAGGCGCATCAGTGCGTCACGAGGCGTATTGGCGTGAACGGTCGTCAAACTTCCATCGTGGCCTGTATTCATCGCCTGCAGCATGTCCAGCGCTTCCGGTCCGCGACACTCGCCAACGATAATCCGGTCCGGTCGCATACGTAACGCATTCCGAACGAGGTCCCGGGTATTGACTTCACCTTCACCCTCGATATTGGGTGGTCGAGTTTCCATTCGAATGACATGGCTCTGTTGCAACTGCAGCTCGGCCGCATCCTCGATCGTCGCTACTCGTTCTTTTTCGCCAATCGCCTTGGAAAGGATGTTCAACAGCGTAGTTTTACCACTACCGGTTCCCCCTGAAATCAACACGTTAAGTCGCCCAGCCACACAGGCTTGAAGAAACTCAAACATCTGGGGTGTCATTGAACCATTGTTGATCA
The DNA here is from genome assembly GCA_964583205.1 of uncultured Pirellulaceae bacterium. Taxonomy (GTDB): domain Bacteria; phylum Planctomycetota; class Planctomycetia; order Pirellulales; family Pirellulaceae; genus CALMEE01. The sequence goes on from CAZOXC010000145.1 coordinate 1,174, forward strand.
AATTTTCGGCTTGCAGTGGATTGGAACCAAACCGCCGGATAGAGACCAGCGGGCCATCCAGTGCCAGCGGAGGGATGACTGCATTGATTCGACTTCCATCTGCCAGGCGCGCATCGACCATGGGGCTGGTCTCGTCAATTCGACGGCCCACAGCACCAACGATTCGCTGAATGATTCGCACAACGTGGGAGTCATTGGCAAACTTGACCGCAGACTTGTGCAACACGCCCTTGCGCTCGATGTAAACATCCCGTGCGCCATTGATCATGATGTCCGTTACTGAATCATCCTTGAACAGGGGCTCCAACGGTCCCAGTCCAAAGGTCTCATCGATGACTTCGTTGATCAGGGCTTCGCGCTGTTCGTCCGTCAGAAACTCGGAAGTGTCCGCCAGCGCAAGTTCGGAATGGCGGCGAATTTCCATTCGCAATTCCTGTTCCTGCATCTGACCGATCATGGTCAAGTCAATCTTGTTGATGACGCGGCGATGAATTTCATCTTTGAGAAACTGAAATTCGGATTCCTGGATATCTTCCGTTTCTACTTCCGGTGCCTGCTCAGCTTCGGTTTCTTCGTTGGAATGATTGATGGGTTCGGTTGTTTCATTCACGACCGCGGCGGCAGCATCCTTTTCCGGTTCAAAATCACCGTCGATCGCTGCCTGCAAGTCACCATGAAACTTTTCGAATCGACCAGCTTTCCCATTTTGCTTTGCAGCCTGGCTCTTGTCTTTTTTACGAAATATCATGCGGTTTCCTCACCTTGCGCCACTACCAGAATTCGAGGAACCAGGATTGAAATTTCGTTCCTGACCGGCAGTATCTGGGACCACCGATTCTCGCTTGCTCATCGAATAACTGGAGTGAGTCGTTGCAACTCCTCGCAATTCCACTACTTGAATGGATTGAGAACTGTTGACTGGAATGTCATTTAAAATTTCCGGCGAATCATCGATTTGGTACTTGGCTATAAACTGGTCAAATCGCAAAACAAACTGTGGATCGATTTCCTGGCTGTCAGCCTGCCCTCGAAGAACAAGCGTCAATGTTCCCACCTGCGCGGCCTTGGCAATATCACGAGCCATTTCAGAAGTCAGAGACAACGTTACCGAGTCCGATTTCTTTTTTTGATCATTGCCTTCAATTTCATCGACCTGTCGATCCACTGCCAGAACTCGAGCATTTTCAATCAATGTCTCTGCCGGAATTTCGGATGGGTTGGCAAACAATTTCAATGGATCAAACAACACACTTCCTTTGCCGCCCAGCGAGAACACGATGTCCACTCGATCTTCCGGCTCCAGCAAACCCGCGACGCCCGCAGACTCGGACGGTGTTTCGACGGTGACAGCACGCATACCCGATCGGATTCTGGCGGTCATTTCACCTTTGGTGACTGGTTTTTCAGACTGTTTGTTGGAAGTGAATTTTTGTTCCATCTCGTCAATTCTGGACCCCAACTGACCAAACATCTTTTGAAGCTGCGTTTGCCATTCCGGTGGCTGCGGAGGTTCCTTTTGCTTGACTAACAAGTCGTACAAATTTGTGACTTCGTCCGGTTCAATATCTTCATGGTCGTTGGAGTTCCTGAGTGCCAGGCTCAAGTTTCCATTTTCCTGCGCAAAGAACAGATTCTCGTCCATCTTGGGCAAGACCTCCAAGGTCACCGATTTTTGGTCCGAAGCTTCGCCTCCCTTGGCTTGCCCAACCGCCAACACTCGAACATTTTGTATCAATCGAGCGGTCAGCGGACCCAACTCGTTCGACCTGTTGCTGGTATTGGACCACAAAACATCAACACGATTGCCGGGGACCAGATTCTTACCCAGGTTGGCTGACTCGCTCTTGGCTTCGATCGTATAACCGAGCATGCCTTCTCGGGGCTGAATGGTGGTTGGCTCTTCGACAAAGCGACTGGTCGACAGAATATCGCCCTTATTGATCGTTGAAACAGAATACCTGCCAACGATCTGGTCTGCATCGGTCACGGCATCTGGAGGCAATTGAGGTGAATGCCATTCGATCCGGGAGAGCATGTTTTCCTGAATCTTGACACTGGAATCAATATCAAGCTTGGCAACCAGCACTTTGGTGACGCTACTTTTTTCGTTGCCAAATCCGCCCTGCAAAATCACAAATCCAATCGTTGCGCCGACACCGCAGATCGCTGCCAGAACCCCTACGATAATTGTCCGAATACTCATCATCTCTATTTGCCTCAATCTATCAAACGTCCGCCACCGAGCTCTCGTCCCTGACAGATCTTAGCCATCCCTGCATAGCCTGATTTCGTTGACTCAAGTCAGCCCGACAAAACTGCAATTAACAACACGACCGCAACACCGCAGGACATCATTGCACTGAAGGGAATCAAACGTCCCCGTTTTTCTTCTTCAGAACGCTGATTGATTTCCTGAACGGTTTCATATTGGTCGTTGAATGCGAGATTCCTGCCAAAACATGAAAGCCGCAGAAACATCGATTTCAGACTGTACACAACGCCCGCTTTTCCATGCTTGCGACCCATGGCTACCAGGAAATAAGCGAATACAACGAAGCAACCAACGATAATCGCCGGCAGCAAAAAGTAAGGCCCAATCCAAGACCCGATCGCCATCACAAATTTCACATCGCCTGCGCCCAAGCCGCCCATCAAATAGGGCAACAACAGGATAAAAAAGCCGGCCAGCGAACCGCCCAGCGCAAATCCCAATCCCGCCCAGCCATTAATCACGAGGCCATAAATCAAACCCCCCAGAAAACAAGGGATGGTCAGTGTGTTGTAAACTTTGAATCTTGAGATATCTGTAAAGGATGCGATCACCGAGCAAACCAACACCACCAGAATAGGCACAACATCATTCGTCAATTGATCCACAACTTTTCTCCCAATTCCTTTTCCTTATTCCCGCGAACCAGGCCGCATCAGCCCTAAACAGCCTGGCACCGTTTATCATTTTTGCGGCCCAAATCATTGCACCTGACCTGCAAATCAAAAAGCTAGTTGTATCTGGTCAAACAGCCCAGCCACTCCCAGACCGAAAATTCGTACGCCAACCAGTGCAACCAAGGCGATAACAAGAACCAACAATGCGTATTCCACCATCGTTGGCCCATCTTCTTCAAGAATAAATCTTTTGATCATTCGCCGGCTCCCAAAAAACACATCGCAACGTTCGCCGACACGAGCGTGCCGGCAAAACGTTAACAATGCAAGAACTTCATAGTCCTCAATCGTTTTACAGATCGTTGGAAACATTTGTGAATAAAGTACTCAGGCTGCTACCGACGAGTCTGGCGCCAACCAGAGCGACCAAAGCGATAACCACAACCAACAAGCCGTATTCAACCATGGTCGGTGCATCTTCTTCGCGGACAAATTTCTTGACGCCATTTGCAAACTTCTTCATTTCAAATTCCTCTCATCTAATGACTGAGTTGAAAAATAAACGCTTGACACTCACACATCGAGTTGTCTATCTGTGGATCAACCCTTTGCACAGCGCGTGCCAATCAGCCGGAGAATCAAAAAGCGAATACTGGAAATTTGATGCCGTGGAGAACCTGGCGTTTTATCACCGCCAATCATCGTGGCAATTTGTTTTGAATCGTGTTCAAAAAACTCAATCAAAAAGGACGTGAACTTGCGCGCCAAAAAGAAGGACTGGGGGAAATGACCAATCTGCCAAGTTGCTGCTATGCGCCACAGCCAATCAGGCTTTGCGCTTTTTACAGTTCTGTTCTGGCTTGAGTATTTTCACATCAGTCAATCGAGCAAGACTGGCGTTTCTCTGAGAGTTTCTACCCACAAGAATCACGCACAGAATGTAAATGCGCATAAACCAACGGGGTCATTCGGGTTATGAATGTAATACAGAAAACCAAAATCTATTTTTGGCCAATCGCCATTCTAAAGAACATCAACATTGGAGCTTGCCAAACCAGGCTGGTGGCCCCAATCAGCGTTCCAATCACGGTACAGAGTTGCGCCGTCAGTAACATTGATTCAGAACCGTCAAACAGACCATGGACAATCGCAACCAAGGCTCCAACCATGGCGCCAATGATTACGAAGTTATGGCATTTGGATAACGGGTAGGTAAATACCGCGATAAACGAGAAAAACAGTGTGCCTGAAATCACAAAGGCCAAGATGGTCATCGGTGTCCAGGCTGGTGACTGGCTAATCCCAATCCCAATCCCAACCAGCACACAAGCGCACCAGTGCGGTCGAAATGGTCGTTTCTCAAGGTGCTTGGAAACCAAGCTTTTTATATCAGCCCAAGTGTATTCTCGATCCAAGAATTCCATGTTTAACCAATCAAGTTCGAATACGAATCACCGTCAAATAAGATAGCCTACAACAGCGTGATCATAGGTTATTTTCAGGATTAACCGCAAATTCGTCGTCTGAACCGAGTTCTTAGACACAATTGGATCAGATAATTCCCATCCTTTTCATTCGGTTGTAGATGGTCATTCGCGTTACACCAAGCTCTTCGGCAGCTCTTGATCGATTAAAATTGTGTTTTTCCAATGCTTTGACTAATTCGTACGCATTTCGGTATTCAGGACCATCAACCCGCGAAATTTCCCCCTTTGGTTCCATTGGCTCTTCCTGCCGCTGGCTTGAATCGGATGCAATCGAATGCAGTCCACGAGGCAAATTCTCAGTGCTGATTACGTTGTTCTCTGAGTCGATGGCTCCATGATAGATACAGTTGCGAAGTTCACGCAAATTTCCGGGCCAGTCATACTGACAAAACAACTTGAGCAATTCATCATCGAGTGCCGGTCGCACCACATTGTTTTCCTGTGCGAATCGATCGACAAAGTGCTGGCAGAATTTTTCAATCTCGTCGATCCTTTCCCGCAAAGGTGGAATTTCGATCTGGTACATAGCCAGTCGGTAATAAAGGTCAGCTCGAAAAGTGCCGTTGGAAACCAGTTTCTCAATGGGTTCGTTGGTCGCTGACAAGATCCGTGCATTCAGTTCGACGAGCCGATTTTCACCAACCGGGCGAAACTCACGATTGTCAACCACGCGAAGAAGCTTGGCCTGCATCTCAAAAGGCAGCGAATTGATCTCATCCAGGAACACTGTTCCGTTCCCGGCAAATTCAAGCTGCCCGACTCGCTGTTGATCAGCGCCCGTAAACGCGCCTTTGGCATGCCCAAATAACTCGCTTTCAAACAATTCATGGGAAATATTTGCACAATTGACAACGACGAATGGGCTCTTTCTACGACACGAATTCTGGTGAATTTGACTGGCAAAATAGGATTTACCTACTCCAGTTTCACCACTCAAAAGCACATTGCAATCGACCTTGGTGGCCTTCTGGATTTTGACTTCAAATGGGGAACGGGCAGACGACCCAGAATCCGATTCTGAACCAAAGTTCGTTTGTTGAAGTTGTAGGTGCCGAGTCTTGATCAGGCTGGATTCAACCAAATAACGAATCCTCTGCAGGTTTACTGGCGAAGTCACAACATCCAGAACATTTTTTGCCAACCATTGCTGATGGCTGGCAAAATCGTCAGGGTCTTCCGCGACGACCAGTACCGGAGCAACACGAGTACAGTTTTGTTCACTATTCAACCATCTGTTGAATTCCTCGTAACTGCGCGTACCCGCCGGCCCCACGATCACGATTGACATGACGCGATTTTCGATTGCTGATCGATTTGAATTGATGCAATTGGTTACGCGACTACCACAACTCGAAATTGTGGATACGATTGCTGCCAGTGAAGATACAAGCGGACCCTTGTCGCCAACCAGTTCCACATGGAACTTGGCCATCACCATCTCCGGTTTTTACTCTTATCCATCCCCCATCCTATCATTGATATTACCATTACCAGAGAAAACCGTCCAACAAATTCTTGAAAACAAAATCTTCTGTCGATTATTCCGGAACGCTTCAAAACATTGGTGG
>CAZOXC010000146.1:0-7087 GCA_964583205.1 uncultured Pirellulaceae bacterium
CCCTGCGGCCCCATCAAAGACAGGTAGATACTGGCTCGCAATGCAAACAAAGTTTGATTGGTGCAAATGTTACTGGTAGCTTTATCGCGGCGAATGTGCTGTTCGCGAGTCTGCAGCGTCAACACAAAGCAACGATGTCCGTTCTGTGAAACTGTTTCACCAGCGATTCGTCCGGGCATCCGCCGGATGAACTTGTCCCGAGCACACACGATGCCCAGATAGGGACCGCCATAAACAAGCGGATTACCGAGACATTGCCCCTCGGCCACCGCCACATCGGCGCCCAGTTGTCCAGGATTCTTGAGAACGCCCAAACTGATTGGATCGAAGGCTTGAACAACAAACGCGCCTTTGGCGTGAGCCAGTTCGGCGATTTTCTCAACGTCTTCCAGGCCGCCAAAGAAGTTGGGATGCTGCACGACTACACAGCCGGTTTCGTCGTCGATCGCATTTTCCAGCTCGTCAAGATTGACGACACCATCGGGGCAGGGCAGGGTAACTGCAGTTGCCCCCAGCCCGACAAAGTAGGTCTCGACCGTCTGCCGATACTCGGGATGCACGGAACCCAGCAACACGGCCTTTTTCCGCTTGCTGGCGTCCAGGCACATCATCACGCCTTCGATGGTAGCGGTTCCGCCGTCGTAAACGCTGGCGTTGGAGACATCCATTCCGGTCAACTGACAGATCAGCGACTGATATTCGAACATCGCCTGCAAGTTGCCTTGTGAAACTTCAGCTTGGTAGGGCGTATACGAAGTATAAAATTCGCCTCGCGAAGCCAGGTTGTCGACGACTGCCGGAATGAAGTGGTCGTAACTGCCGCCGCCCAGAAAGCAGACTTTACTGCTCACATTGTCGTTGCGAGCAGCCAGAGCACCCACGTGTTGTTCGAGTTCGATTTCAGTCAGCGCCTGGGGAATATTCAACTGCCCCTGGAACTTGACATCATCAGGCACCCCGGCGAACAACTCTTCAAGTTCTTTCGCCCCGATCACGTCCAGCATCTCGCGCTGGTCTTCGGGCGTATTAAAGTGGTATGGCATAAAACTATCTTCGTAAACTTAGCTGCTTTCAGCACACTGTTTGGTGTAAGCTGCGAAATCCATCAAATGATCCGTGGTGGCTCCCTCCGCGAGTTTGATACGAGCGATCCAACCTTTCTCGTAGGGATCCGTTCCCAGAATCTCCAGGTTGTCCGGCAAATCAGAGTTAACTTCCACGACTTCACCCAACACTGGGCTGTATAGCGGACTCACTGCTTTGACAGATTCGACTTCGCCGAATTCGTCACCAATACCAACCGCAGTTCCTGTGTCTTTTAACTCCATAAATACCAAATCCGTCAATTGCTCGACGGCGAAGGATGAGATTCCAACGGTTGCAATGTTGGCATCGTCGACATGAACCCACTCGTGGGTCTCAGCATAAAATAAGTCTTCGGGTTTCACTTATAGTCTCCAAGTGTTATCCAAAATGTTCGTTGAGCTACGTTGAACTATTATGATTTTTCCAGGCGAAGCCCGGCCGTCACAGCCGAAATTCCAATCTCAAATTGTCGGCACGACTAACTTCTCTGGTAAAACGGCAATTTCACAATTTTCGCCGAGGTCCGTTTGCCTCGAATATCGATTTCGACCTGAGTCCCTTCTGCTTTAAACTCGGGCTGAACAAAGCCCATCGCAACAGGCTTTTGCAAGGTCGGTGAAAAGGTGCCGCTGGTGATTTTGCCAATGGACTGGCCGTCGACAAACACCTCACTATCTTCGCGAGCCGCTCGCTTGCCTTCCAGTTCAAATCCGACTCGACGGCTCAATTGATCGTCTTTTTTTGCCCGCAAGATTTCACTACGCCCGACAAATTCACGGTCTTTGAGATTAATGGCGAATCCGATATCGGCCTGAACCGGATTAATGTCCTCGGCCAACTCGTGACCATATAGAGGCATGGCCGCCTCCAGACGCAGAGTGTCTCGAGCCGCCAGGCCCACCGCACCACCACCTCGGGCGGCGGCAAGCTCAACCAGTTTCTCCCATACTGCTTCAGCAATCGCCGCAGAAACAATCAACTCGCAACCATCTTCTCCGGTGTATCCGGTGCGACTCATCAAGCATTCCTCGCCCATGATCTCCACAGCCGTACCATGATAATATTTCAAATCGGCCGGCGCGGGCTGCACGAATTGAGCAACCGCTTCCAGAGCTTGCGGACCCTGCACCGCAATCATTGCGGTCTCGGTGGTACGATCATGGAAGCCAAGTGAATCCAGATCACCTTTTTGATTCAACCAACCTTTGATCTTCTCGCGGTTGCTGGCGTTAACGACCATATAAACGAATGGAGTGCCATCCAGTCGCTGCAAATGATAAACCAGCACATCATCTTGAATGCCCCCGGTGTCGTTCATCATTAACGAGTAACGAATTTTGCCCGGCTCCATCCCGGCAACTCGTCGAGTCGTCAGGCCTTCAAGAAAGTCAATCGCAGCGGTGTTGGTAAACAAGAACCGCCCCATGTGCGAAACATCAAACAGCCCCACGCCGTTGCGAGTACCGTTGTGTTCATCAATGATCGAGCCATACTGCACGGGCATTGACCAGCCGGCGAAATCAACCATTCGCCCCCCATTGGACGAGTGCCAGTTATAGATCGGTGTCTTCAGCAATTCAGTTGTCGTAGTCATGATTCCCCTTATCGCCGACTAATTTCGGCTGTCGAAAGTCGGACCATTTTATCCCAAGCCCGTTTCGCCAACAGGGGTTTTGCAGCTAGTCGGCAAAGAACCATTCCATAAAAATCGGAATCTGTAACGACAAGGGCGATTGGCCCACTATCCAGCATTTCGACAGGGCTATCAGCGAATTCACCTACAGCGAGTTCTCATGACCCAACCAGCCGACTTGCACTCCAAGCCGCCATTCTGGCAGCTACAAAACGAGTGGATTCCCAAGAATGCCCAGAGGTTAACACACTTCTTGTACCGTCCTCAGGCTGATGAAAAACTCAGGCTAAGTCTGTTTGGGTGGAACCCAAGCGAGTTTTGGCCAGAAGAATTTGGCCCGCATCCGCACCACGAACGAGAATTTCGGATCAGTGTTGGGCATGTCCCAACTGGCTCGCCAAGCTGCAATCGCTTTCATCAGCAGATCAGCCTCGTCGCCGAAAGGAGTCTCGACTTTCATCTGCTCCCAGCGTTCGATCGCTAGAAGGTACCATTCGGCAGGTAGTTGTTCGCGGTGTTTGATCGCAAGCTTAACTGCTTGGACCAGGAAGTATTGATCGCTTGGACCGACCATCATTTTTCTGATAGTGTCGACGACTCGATTAAGCATCTCTTTGTCTGACTGTTTATATTTGTACATCAGATTTGTCAGTGAGATCGTGTCGTTTGGATTTCGGTCTAAGACCTTGCGATACGTTTTGATAGCCAGACGGGACTCGCCCAGCAATTGATAACCGCGGTCACCTTTACCAGGGTCGCTTCAAAACATTTCCGATCGAAGAAGATGAGTACTTGCTTGCCGTGCTACGCTATGTTGAGCGGAATGCATTGCAGGCAAACTTGGTGGAACAAGCTGAAGACTGGAAGTTTGGCAGTTTATGGCGGGCAATGAACCTTGCCAATGACTCCCTTATTTCCGACTGGCCAATCCCAAAGCCACGGACTTGGCGAGCCATAGTCAATCGACCTCAAAATGAACGCGAACAAAAGGCAATTCGAAAATGCGTGAAAAAAGGATGGCCGTATGGATCGGACCGATTTGTGACACAAGCTTCATAACGGCTAAAATTGAAACATACACTGAAAGAACGGGGGAGACCAAAACTGGAAGGTAGAAAACAATGAGCTGCGTCCTGCGTCCCCTTTTTTCTCTCATGGAACTGGCGTCGAATCTTTCTCTCAGCCCAAAATAGGAAATTCAAGATTGCTTCCAAGGCACTGGCAGACCCAGTGCCACCCTGTCGAAATGACGTCGATGTAGTCTTTCCAAAATCTAAGTAGAATTGTGGGCCGAAGCTTGGGCAAAGACTCAGTCAAGAAATGAGGTTTACTCATTGGCTTTGGTCAAATCTATTGCGTAGAATGAAGATGTTCTCTACAAGCGTTAAATGGATGCAATGAATAAAGTGTCGAATGCAATTCAAAAGCTGATGGTTGCGCACTTTCAGCGCAATGAAGCTGCATTCAAAAAAGCCGCCAAAGACGTAATTAAGTACGAACGACGCTTAAAGCACAACGTTCTGGCGGACGAGCTTGAGAAAATTCTGCTCGAAGGAACGTCTGAGTCTTCTGCGAAAAATTTCTTCTCGACGCTAAGTTCGCACAATGGGAACATACCCAAAGACCGCGATCATGATGGCTCGCTAGTCGAACTATCGAACGCCGAGCATAACCTTGAATACTTGGTTTTGGATTCAAAGCTAAGGTCAAGTCTGATGCGACTGATTGAAGAGCATCGAAGCTCTGATTTACTTCGTTCTTATGGTTGTTCACCGATGAGAAAGGTTTTGTTTTGCGGCCCTCCAGGTTGCGGCAAAACAATGGCTGCAAGCGCCCTCGCCAACGAAATGTACTTGCCACTGGCTACAGTGAGGTTTGACGCAGTGGTGTCTTCCTACTTGGGGGAGACCGCCTCGAACCTACGCAAGGTGTTTGATTTTGCTAGAACCAGACCGGTCGTTTTGTTTTTCGATGAGTTTGATGCAATTGGAAAGCAACGTACCGCCCTAGACGAACATGGCGAATTGAAAAGAGTCGTAAATTCGTTTCTCCAACTTTTGGATAGCTTCCATTCAGAAACGATCACTTTGGCAGCGACCAATCACCAAGGCCTGCTAGATCCAGCACTGTGGAGGCGATTTGACGATATCATGTTCTTTGCATTACCAGATGCGGAACAAATTGAGACCCTGCTTTGCAATTCCTTTAAGCACGTCGAATTGAGTCCTTCGGTAAAACTTAAAACGACCGCGAAATCGCTGGTAGGTTTTTCGCATGCTGATGTCGTACGAATCGCGAATGACACAATAAAAGAATTTGTTCTCGCCGAATACGATCGAATTACCCCCGTTGTATTGAAACGGGCGGTCGAGCGTCAAAAAGATCGACGTACGATTACTATGAATGAACCTGTCGCCACCGAACCAAAGGCGAAGAACGGAAATCGAAAAAGGAGAAGCTAGTGCCTCATAATCCGGAAGACGATCGCTACTCTCATCTTGTGATTGTCGCCGAAGGAAAGACTCCAGAACGTAGAAAACAAACTCCTCCTCCCAATAATTTCGATAGTGACACTAAGAAGCGGCAAGCAACCGCTGATCGTCTCAAGAAAGTCACTGTCTCGATTGTCGAAGACGCTAAAGCAAGAACCCAAGATCCATCCGGCGTGAAGCCACACCTTGTGTTCAAAATACCTCTTTCTGGTAAAGCCGCAACGACATCTGTCACCCGCATTCTTGAGCGGGCAAATATCACAACGGTTTCGCTAAATTCCGACAACGTGATTGTCGCATTCCGAAGTGACACTGATCTTTCAGACTTCGAGGAGGTTGTTGAAGCCTATGCCAAAGGGCCGAAACCCGGAGTTAATCCACAAACAGACAAGCCATACGCTTCCACCCAGTGGGACGCGTTGGAGTTCATTGACGCGGCTCAAATGCAAACCTATTCGGCATCTGATCGCATTGGACGTCGACTCGCAAAAGCCATCGGAGCAGAAGGCGGCAAGATCAAAACTGACACCCTGTACGTGCTTGATGTTGAAATTTGGCAACAAAGTGATCCGGAAGAAACTAAACGATCCCTAGCCGAATTAGAAACTCTGGTTGCCCACGTAAAGAAGGAAGGTGAAGAACTGTGCGACAAGTACCAAGGGCAGTTTTTGTGTCTGGCAAGGGTCAAAGTTTTAGGCGACAAACTACTACGACTACTTAATCTGGATGTCGTAGCGGAAGTTGAGTCACCACCAAACCCCTCCCTGAGTCACAAGGCCTGCCAACAAGCTGGAGCACAGGATTTTCCCAACCCTCCTTCACCACCTGAGAATGGCCCAAGGCTGTGTGTTGTCGACTCCGGGATTACCGCAAACCACCCGCTTTTGTCAGCAAACGTCGGTGACTCGATTTCGGTTTTGTCAAACGATGCTTCGAGCGCCGATGGCCACGGTCACGGAACTATGATCGCTGGGATCGCAACGTTTGGAGATATTCGACAGTGCGTTACCGGAGCAAGCTTTGAATCTCCGATTACGGTTTTCAGTTCCCGCGTATTGAACTCGGACAATCTCTTCGATGATGAAGCATTGATTCTTCACCAGATAAAGACTTCGGTCGAACACTTTACGAAAGAGCCTTACAACTGTCGCGTTTTCAATATGTCCCTTGGTGACAATGGCTCTTGGCTTGAACATAACACCAAGCAAAGCCTTTGGGCGGAAGCTCTCGACATTATCTGTCGAGATCTGGATGTGGTACTGGTCGTTTCATCAGGCAACAACGACTACGGCTGGACGTTGGCGGCAGACGAAGCAGAAGAGCAGCTAATCGGGTATCCAGATTTTCTCTTTGAAAAATCTGGAGGACTTTGCGACCCGGCGACATCAGCAATTTCGATTACGGTCGGTGGGATTTCGATGCAGACTGGTTGCCAATCAAGGTCGTCGATTCAAGCTGACGATATTGCCATCGCTCTGGCGAATGAACAGGAACCAAGCCCTACATCTCGAATCGGGCCAGGAATTAACGATGCGACTAAGCCAGAATTCGTTGCAGAAGCAGGAAACGTTGCGTTTCAAGGATTTTCTACTATTCGTGAAATTGACGCGAACCCCGGAATTGCTGTCCTCTCATTGAGCAATGAACCATTTAAGGGGCTTTTCAAATATGACGTCGGAACCAGTTTCGCCGCGCCTCAAGTCGCAAGGCTCGCCTCAATTGTCGAGCATGAGTTAAACCAATCGCTTGGGCAAAAACCGTCCGCTAACCTGATCCGCGCTGTTCTTGCATCGGGATCTTCAATACCAAGTCCAGTCGATCAACGAATCAAGTTGGAGCATGGAGAAAAAGGAATCCGACGTGTCTATGGATACGG
>CAZOXC010000147.1:0-7087 GCA_964583205.1 uncultured Pirellulaceae bacterium
ATTCAATATGACCTCGGCGACTTGAGCTTCTTCGCAATGCACGAACGAGCGAGTGACTTGAGTGGCAACGGACTTGTCATTAATCTCTTTTTTCAGCAACGTGAATAATTCGGCCGAAGGTAATTTAGGACTCACCAACTCGATGGCATTCAGGCGACTTTTTAAATCCGCACTGCGATTGGAGACCAAGGCTTTCAATTCGGCAATCGCTCGACCGTTCCCGAACACCACGTCCAGCTTTTGGGCGAGCGAACGGATTTCCTGCGAGTCCGAGTTACCGAATTCCGTAGACAAGCTTCCCCACTGGGTGGGTGCAGTCGCTTGAACCCATCCTTCAAGTGCTTTGCTCATGCCTCGTAAGATTTCAGTTCGAGTTTGAACATTTTGTTCGTCGGCGAGCCATCTCATGATCTGATCGATTGAATCCGTTTTGAATTCTTCTGTTAAGCGGCGGACAATGTTTTCTCTGAGCAGCGGGATCCTGGCGGCGCTGGCAACTTGCAATGCCTGAGTCGGATCGTCCAATACGGCTGGTTCCAGGCCAAACCAAATCAAATGTGGTTGAACTCGATCGGTCGAATCGCTTTCAAAACTTGCCAAAGCTTGAGCCATCTTCATTCGATTCGAGTTGTTAAGACGGCCCAGCGCACTTGCCAGATACAGCCTGACCAGAGCCGAGGAATCCGTTGTAGCCTGCGTGATCAATCGATCGATTACGTTTTGAGGGATGTCCTGCAATCCGTCGGATATCATCCGTACCGTCCAGGCACGAATGTGCTCGTCCGAATCCTGCAATCGTTGCAGCGCGGTTTGAAACTCGAAACCACCACAGGAATATTCAGCCCACATCAACCGCAAGCGATGGGGAATAGCGGCATTCTCCGCAGTTGCCCGGTCATAAGTCGCCTGTAAACTCTGCACGATCGAAGCAGAATCACCAGCCAACGCCCGTTCTTGAAGTAGTCGTCGTGCGGTTCGAGCATGCCAGTCATTGTCATGGAATTGCAAGTCAATCAATTCGTCGTTGTTAAGTTTGTTTAAATTGACAATCGTTGGTTTTGCGACCGTGCCGTAGCTGATTTTAAAGATCCTGCCGGAGGTACGATGGATCCCGTCGTTTTCATGGCATTCGCCAATGTCGGACCAGTCCAGCAGAAAGACAGCGCCGTCGGGCCCACAAACGGACTCGATTCCCCGGAACCAGGGGTCAGTGGTCTTCATGAAATCCGAGCCATGATGGGCGACATAGGAATTGCCCTGACGATGGATCGAATCCATGTTGAGTCGGCGTCCATGGAAATTGGATGTGAACAAAGAGTTGTGGTATTCTCGAGGCCAGTTGTTCCCCTGATAAATCATCAAGCCGGTATGTGCATGCCCGCCGCCAGCCAGGTCGGTTGCATCGGACATGCCATCTCTTTTGGTTACGGCCCAATGTTCCTCGGAAGTGTGCCAGTGAAAATGGTCAGCAGTCTGCTCGATCACCTGGTAGGTGTATGGATTAAAGTGAGCACCGTACATCCTGCGGAATCGAGCTCCTGGAACGACGTGAAACAAGTGACCGATGACGGTATTGATCATGAACATTTCACCATGTTCGTCATAATCAAATCCCCAGGGGTTGGTGCCACCTTCGGCCACAACTTCGAATCGATGTACGGTTGGATGATACCTCCAGATACAGCAATTGATTGAACGCCTTTGGGACTCGGTTGCGCCGGGAATCCCTACGGTTGAAGTTGCTTGAATTCCATGTCGCCCATACAGCCAGCCGTCTGGCCCCCAGCGGAGGCCGTTGACGATATTGTGACGAATCACATCGCCTTCAAAGCCATTCAAGAGAATCGTGGGTTCGCTGTCAGGGATGTCATCTTTGTTAGCGTCGGGGATGAACATGAAATTGGGCGCGGCCGTTACCCAGACGCCACCCAATCCGACCTCGATTCCCGTAAGTTTGGAACCCTGATCCCAAAAGACTTTGCGAACATCGTGAACACCATCGTGGTCGGTGTCTTCGAAAATGACGATTCGGTCTTTGAGGGATAGATCGTAGTTTTGCTTGCTGTCCGAGTAGGTATAGCATTCGACCACCCAAAGACGTCCTCGTTCATCAACCGTGACGGCGATAGGCTGGTGCACATCCGGTTCGTGTGCAAACAAGGTTGCCGAAAAGCCCTCAGGCAACTGCATGGCAGCCAATGCCTGCTCTGGAGGCGTGAAAGGGATTTCCAGTTTTTGGGTGTCGGGATAGTTGTCGTCTTGTCCGCAAGCAATAGTGGTTGGCAGACAAACGGTCGCAATTATCAGTAACGTCGAAAGGATCTTGTGTGGTTTCATAGAAAGAGCTTTGCATAAATCGCGAGGCTTTAGCAAAAAGAAAATCTTGCTTTTGCCTATTAAAGCAAAATGTGGCAGATGTTTATTGACGGGCAGTGCACAATTTGCAGACAAAACAAAAAAAATTAGATCACTGTTGCACTATTCCTGCCCGGATCGGTATTTAGAATAGGAGCTTACATTTATTGAGAAATCCTATGAAATTTATTGAAATGACTGGCGCTACGTTGGGAAACATTATCAACGATGGCGAGTTGCATATTGATGATCTTGAAGGTGCAGGTGTCACCGAAAAGACAATTGTCCGTGTTAACCAGCATGGAGACATCGAAGTTCGGCGTCCTCACAAGTGGGACGTGATTGGCGGTTTGCTGGGCAATTTCGAAGAGCGGATCAAAAACGAGACCGGCTACGAATGGGCCTGACGCTGGTGGTGCGCCTGCGTTTTTTGCGCTGCACTCGTGTCCGTGTCGTCAGGCGTGGCTGGAGTTCACGCTTCTTTTTGTGGAAACGGTCGCAAGCCTAGCAGCATTTCGGCGCGTTCGGTGAGTGGTTCAGCGGCGAGATTCTTGTCTGTGAATTCTGAAAGGTGCTGGCGCACCAGTTTGTAAACAGCCTGTCGGTCGACGCTGGTATCGATCTCGACGCACTTTTGCTTGTTACGAAACAGTTCGACGATCGGTAGCGTCTCTTCTTTGAATGTATCGAAGCGTAGCTTAATGCTCTCGATATTGTCGTCGCTCCTGCCCGAAAACTTGGCGCGCCCAAGGATACGTTTTTCCAGCTCTTCATAAGGGCATTCCAGGTACAGCATCTTTGGCAACTCGGCATCGTGGCCAAAAATTTCATTCCACGCATCAAGATTCGAGATCGACCGAGGAAACCCGTCCAGCAGGAAATTGTTCTTGCCAGTTGTCCGCGTAATCTTCTCCATCGCATCTTTGAGCAACGTTACAGTGATCTCGTTCGGAACTAACTTGCCGGCTGTAATATATTCGTCAATTGTTGCGGCAGCGGAACCGCCTGATTCCCGTTCAGCTCGAAGCAGATCGCCCATCGAAAGGTGCTTCCATCCAAGTTGAGACTCGGCGAGCTCACACATGGTTCCTTTGCCGGCGCCGGGTCCACCCAGGACAAAAACCACATTGGGGTCCGGGCATGGCTGACGTGGGTCAAAGTGATGCAGTACGATTGTCGGAGCTGGAGCGACGCCCTTCTTATAGACATGCCATTCCTTGTCGGTCGGTGGCAGTTCGTCGTCGCAAGTCATGTCGTAGGCCAGATGCCCGTCCAACCGGCAGATCCGCCATGATTTGTAGCTGTTCGAGTACGACAGAGCGGGGCTTCTTTCACTCTTCCCGTCGGCACGATCCCATGCCAGTCGGCCGTTCCAGTAGCCGGGGCTGGACAGCGTTCCCGATTCCGATTTTTGCGGCGGTGCGGTGGAGGGAACAAACAGACCATCGACTTCCGGCAGGCCGGCGCCGGAAACTTCGATGTAGTAGGTGTTGGGCTTGAGATCGGACATGATGAGTTCTTAAGGCAGAAACTGCGGTGAATTGTGATCGGTCGGAGTGTATCAGGAACGCAGTACCAAAGGCAGAGGGACCAATTAGCGGAGGACTCCGGTGCCAACACCTTGGTTACGAGAATGGACTTGGTCAATCGTCTTCGTCGAACAAGTCGTCCATTTCCAGCAATTCTTCGATCCAGATGCGGATGTCATTTTCGTATTGGCTGGCCAGATCGCTCTTGATCAACTGCCGATGGAACTCGGCAGCGCCCTGTTTGGTCAGTTCTGCGGCTTCAGCGCTGGAAAATCGCTGAGAGGGGTCTGGCGAAACCAGGCCGTGGCAGAACGACATTAGCAAGTCATTAACGACAACCTCTGCGGGCAGCAGTTTTTCCAGGCTGGCCAGGATGTTCTTTTTGGCCGCGATTAACTCGGGCAGCTTTTTGATACCGCTGAAAATCGGTTTCCCTGCCAGTAATTCAATCAGCACATATCCCAGTGAAGCCAAATCGCTCAAAGGCGAAAATTCACCGCCCTCTAAAACTTCCAAGGCTGCGTAGGCTGGCGTACACGCTCGTCTGGGCGGCAAGTCGTCCAGGTCAATCGCCGAGCCAATATCGATAATCTTCGCATGCCCACTTCGTTTGAGCATGATGTTGGCTGGTTTGATATCGCAATGAATAATGTTCGCTCGATGCAAAGCAGCCAGAGCTTCCAGACAGTCGCGCACGATCGAGACTGCCACACCCGGTTTGAACATCGGTTGAATCTCGCCCTGCGTTACCAGAACGGTGTTGATGTAGTTCCAACGCTTGTCGCTGACTCGATCCTTGACCCTTCCCAACATGCTGGGTGTCAATAACCTGCGCAAGTCGTAACCATCGACCCATTCCATTACCATCAAGCGAATTCGGTTGCGCTCGAGAAAATTCTGCACATCGACCAGATGATCGTGCTGAATCCTGGCGACCTTGGATGCAACTCGAGCCGCTCGTTTCATGGCTTCATCATATTCGGCCGGCGAAACGAATCTTTCTGGCGAGTAAATCTTGAGGGCCACCGGCAATGTAAATTCGTCGGCACCTTTTTGTTCGGTAAGGTAAACGATGCCCTGGCCACCGGAGCCCAGTTTTTTCCTGAATCTCAAATGGCTGGTCCAGGAAATGTGACCCTTTTCGTTGATTTCGGTGTACTTGTCAGTCAGTTCCTGAACTCGTTCAGGCGCAGGAATCGCCTGCGGATCCATGGTGCGGGTCAGCGAGCCAGATCCGGTGGACGTCAGCAGCAGCGATCGTAGTTCGTCGTCCATTAATTGTAAGAAGAAGGCATATTGAAAGTCAGATTGAACATTTATCGTAGGCTGGAAGGCCAGCCAGCGTCTAGGTGAATCTCAAGCGGATTCTGGCAAGTTATTTCAAGGGCGCGTCAAAATCGTATCGGTTTTCAGGTCGTGGAAACCCCAGTGACTTGTCGACCAGATTGATCAATGATTGGGTCTGTCGATCGTTTTTGATATATCGCCGTAGATTTTCACAAAACAGATCTGTGACGTCGTCATTTCGGGTGGCCGATTGAGCACCGACATGCGGAGTGATGATGACATTGGGAAATGTCCAAAGTTCACTTTCAGGCGGCAACGGTTCGATTTCAGCTACATCCAATCCAACGCCCGCCAGTCGTTTTTGTTGCAGACACTTGATCAACTCGGCTTCGTCGATCACTGGCCCCCGGCCAACATTGATCAGGTAGGCGCCTGGATTCAGTTGGGCAAGTTCCTGTTCTCCGATGAGGTGCCTGGTTTCCGGCAGCAAGGGCAACGTGATGATCAAGATCTCTGCGTGCTGGAGAACTTGAGCCAAGTCATCCGGCGGAAAAGCTTTCTTGATGGTCGCCGGCTTTTGCGTGAAAAATACGTCGGTAGCCCAGGTGCGACAACCGAACTGGCTCAAAATCTGGCTGATTCTTATCCCGTTGCCGCCCATCCCAAGAATGCCAACTCGTTTTCCGTGCAAGTCATCGGTGGGCATCCGTTGATAGGATCGATTTTGTTGAGCGTTAAAGAAGCCGGGCAGACCTCGCAGCAGCCCCAGTGTCAGGGCGAGTGCCTGTTCGGCGACCTGATTGGCAAAGAGTCCCGAAGCGCTGCAAACCGAAATTTCAGAATCATTGATTTGTGGAACCAGGCAATGGTCCATGCCTGCCGCTGAAGACTGAATCCAGGCAAGCTTGCCGCGGTGAACCACTTCGTCCCAATCAACGTCTGATTTGATGTGCCCCAGAAATATGTCCGCTTCGGGCAGCAGCTTGTTCAAATCCTGCTGGCTGGCAGCGATGACCTCGTAACCTGGAGCATTGTTGCGGATTTGCTCCAGGTGCCGGTCGGTCGATTGGTAACAAGTGACAATTTTCATTGTCTGGTCTTAATGGTTCGGAGAATGGCATTAAAAAGCAGAACGGATCGTGGGCGGTTTCCGATGTTTAGTGGCTTGCCTAAACTTATTGGAGTGAGTGAGTTCATTTTGTTCAACTGGCAATTGCTGTGCCAGATCGGTAAGTCATGGATTTAACCATCAGCGACGCGCAGAAAACGGTTGACGAGTGGATTAATTCGATCGGTGTGAGATATTTCTCTGAATTGACCAACTTGGCACAGTTGGTGGAGGAAGTTGGCGAGTTATCGCGGATAATGTCGCGGAAATTCGGCGATCAGAGTTGCAAGCCCGGTGAATCGACAGATTCGCTCGATGACGAGCTGGCAGACATTTTGTTTGTGCTGATTTGCTTGGCCAATCAAACTGGAGTCGATTTGACGGCGGCCTTGCAGAAGAACCTTGAAAAGAAAACCCAACGTGACTCGGACCGACACAAAAACAATCCAAAGTTAAACCAGAGCAACTGACTCTCGATCGACGCCAACACGATCGACTCGAATACTTGACCATGAACCTGAACACTCGAATCACACAATGACCACAACTGTCATGAAAAAGATCGACTTCTGTGCCGGGCATCGCTTGATGAACCATGGCGGGAAGTGCGAAAACCTTCACGGACACAATTATCGTTTGGAAGTTTATGTTTCGGCCAACGAGTTGGATGGTCTGGGGCGAGTGGTTGACTTTGCTGACTTGCGGGAACATTTCAAGAGCTGGATTGACGAAAACTGGGACCATGGTTTTGTTCTGGCCGAATCTGATTCGGAGGCGATTGCCGCGATTCGGTCGGTAACGCCTCATC
>CAZOXC010000148.1:0-7035 GCA_964583205.1 uncultured Pirellulaceae bacterium
GTTTGGCTCCAAAATACCAGGTTGCCGCGTGAGCGATCAGACTCAATGGCCGCCACAAAGCCATACGAGGACTGGGGTCGACTTCGGTGCCACGCAGTTTAATCCAACTACTCGTAAGAAGATTTAATACCGCGCGGACGATAAATCCAATCTCGAAACCGGCCACCAGCAACACCAGCAGGCAAAGCCATTGATAGTTCTTCAAAATAAAAGAACGCTGGCGGAGGGAATCGGGAATGTTCTGCTCCAGCCAAACCGCAAACGACAAGGAATCCTGCCCTGGATCGCTCCAGGTATCCCATAGTTCCTGATCAACTGCTTCCAGGGTCGCGCGAGAAAACACCCACATGCCCTTGGGGCTGCGGATCAACTTGATCCTGGCTATATCATCTCGCCGTTGCTGATCCGCATAAATGTCGGCAACCTGCAATGTGTAGGGGAGATCTGGATCGGAATCGCCGGCAAACTGCC
This sequence comes from uncultured Pirellulaceae bacterium, assembly GCA_964583205.1. Lineage (GTDB taxonomy): Bacteria > Planctomycetota > Planctomycetia > Pirellulales > Pirellulaceae > CALMEE01. The sequence continues at coordinate 472 of CAZOXC010000148.1, forward strand.
AAAACGAACGGTCCCACAAGTTTTTCAGCACCTGGTTCAAACGGTCGGCAAAAACATTGCCCTTGGCATCTGCGACTTCCGGCGAAAACTCGCTGAGCTGCAAACAAGACTTGGCCAGTTCAAGATCGCCATCTTCCATGGCCTTGAGAAACGTTTTTATCGTGGACTCGGGCGAACTCAGCTGAGCCAGCAGCAGCTGCTCTTCCTCGGTCAACGTTTCTTCGTTCGCCTGTTCATCCTGCACCCAGGCGGCGCTTGCCTGCCCTTGAGTCACAGCGAAAATGACAGCGCAGAACAACACAATCCAGAATGCGAAATTCCAGTTTCTCGGCAAGGCTAACCCAGGCATCAATTCAATTCCGTTTGTCCGTTTTTTCCGATCCGCTGACAATCAAGTCTCCGATATTCTCCAGGATCGTTTTTATTGCGTAACCACCGGGAGAGGCAAGGTACTTTGGGTGCCAGGTCGGATCGAAACGTTCCTTAAAATTTCGTAACCCGCTGCGAGTATAAACGTGTCGGCTGTGCTGAAAGGGTATCGAAGCCAGCTCGGTTCGGAAAGGTGATTCTTGTTGGGCTTGATCGTCCATCAAAGGCGCCACACCCAGATTGAATGTCTTAAAACCTTGGGCTTTACCCCAGTTCATCGCATTGATAAACAAGTATTCGATAATGCCAGCTGGCAAATCTGGCAGGTATCTCAACAGTCCCACCGCAACTTCCCGCTGTTCGACCGAGGGCCAGATGGTTGCGAAACCGATTGCTTCGCCATTACGTTCGGCAATCCCCACCGGAAAATCTTTGACTCGATCTTCCGAAAAATAAGGAATCGAAAAGCCCAGTTCATCCAGGTTTTTATCTTTCAGCCAGATATCCGAAATACGACGAATAAGGGGAAGCTGATCATTCACATCGGGCGGCTGGATCACTCGGAAAGCAATGTTTTCCTGTTCGAAGCGTTCAAGTGTTTCGCCGAACTCTTTGCGATGGGCCGATTGCACATCAAACGTCCGCAAATCGACTCGAGCCTCCTGTGCAATCTTGGTAACTTCCAACCCCATCTCGGAATAGACGTCTAACCATTCCTTGTCGGCCGTGAAGAACACCGGCCAGTTGTCACCGCTCTTGCACAGCTCGAAAAAGTCCCAGGCAATCTGCAAGGCATCCTCTCGAGGCCCCACAGGATCGCTGGCGGCAACCCAACTGGGACCACGAATTCCATAACTGATCATGGCTGTTTTCTCAGCATTCATCAGAATTCGTTTGTCACCAAGCAGGCTGGTATGACCGTAAGTGTTTTTCGCGCTGCGAACAATTTCTGTGGCCGCCTGTAGATCTTTTTTCGAGACCAGTTTGGGGTGCCGCAGGTAAATGAACAGCCAGCGAACCAGATAATAAACTGACACCGAAACCAGCGACAGCAATAGTGCACGCAAGGACCGGGCCGCATGATTCTCAATGTCGCTTTGCCAGATCAAGCCGAATCCGTAATCGGATATTTCCTTGTAGGCAAACCACATCAGCCAGAAGCCGACACCAATCACAACAAAAATGAACGTTAACCAGGTGATTGAAATGCGATCCGGAAACGTCACATCTTCGCGGAAAAAATAATGACGACAGGGAGCGTGCGCCACCGTCATCAACATCAGGAAAACGGACACTTCAATCGACAAACTGCCACTCAGTGCAAAAATCAGCCCGGCTCCATACAAAGCCAGCGTCACCCAGAACGAGGAAACGACTCGATGCAAAACTCCTCGCGCCACCACCATCAATCCGACACCCGTTACGGCGGAAAGAATGTAGGCCAGGTCAACTCCCCACATCGGAATCGCATTATTCAACTGGGATATACGCTGGTTGGTCGACGGTGTGGCCGCGGCCAGCGTCAATACAACGCCGGACGCAAAAGCATTAAACGTCAACAAGCGGGGCGCGATGTCGGGAGTCCAGCGACTCAAGGTCTCAAAAGCCGGCTTGAGCTTGGTTCGATTGGCAGTGACTTCGTGAGCCACCAGTAACAACAATCCAATCAACATCGGTGTCAGATAGAAAATCATTCGATAGGCCAGTAATGCGCCAAACACCACGGCCTCGTCTTCGCCCAGCAGGGCAATGATCGAAAGTTCCAACACGCCAATCCCTCCCGGAACCTGCGTGACGAATACGGCGACCTGTGCCAGCAAAAAGATCGTCACGAAGTGGAAGAATTCCAAATCTGGAATCACCGAACACAACAGCGCATAAAGCACTCCAGCCGCTACGATCAAGTCGATGCTGGCAACCAGATATTGCATCAACGCCAAACCGACTGGCGGCGGAGAACAATCAACGTTCTTGAACTTCAGGGGCTTGCGCCGCAACAGGCAAAACAACAAATACATGCTGGCCGCAAACGTCAGCACCCAGCCGACTGGTCGAGTGGTCTCGAAAGGCAGCGTGATGTTGATCGGGCCCAGCTTGAGGTTACTGAGCGCTTCGGGAATCGGCATGGGGTTCACCAGGAACACAATCCCCGACAACGCAAACAACCCGATCCAGAAAGTGATCGCCAGAATGAACAGCAACCTGACGATATCGCTGGTGGAAAGACCCCAGGACGAATACAGCCGGTAGCGAATGGTCGAGCCGCCAAACAACAACCCAAAGTTATTGCCAACCGCGTAACCCAAAAACGAGGCCAGAGCCACTCGCCCGAATTTCATCGGGTGCCGGATGTACCAGATTCCCAACCAGTCGTAACAAACCAGAATCGCGTAATTGAGAACCGTCAAGAGCACGGCCACGATCAGGTAGCCAATGGGGATCTTGCGAATACTGTCAATGAAGTCCTGCAGCGTGTGATGTTTCAGTTCGCGCTGCAGGAGCCACAATGCTGCAACCAGCATGACCAGCACAAACACTGGTCCACCCAGGCTCGAAGTCGCTCCAGTTTGGTTTTGAAATCGGCCTTAGACAACTTGGCAGCTCGGTCGAAAATCTTTTGGTTGAATCAAGCCCCGAATGTTCAGCACGATTTCGATCGGACCTGAAAGCATGAACCCGGTGCAGGAATGATATTTTGAGTTGCCTATTGTTACTTATCTATCGGCGGTTTTCTATGTCAATCCGGCCCGATCATTCCGCCAGATTGCCGCGGGCAGGCCAGAACAGGGACGAAATCGGCCTACTGGCGGAACCGGGCTCTCGCGGATCAATCGAATCCGGACGCTAATCGGCATCATTGGCAGCAATTCCTGATCGCGAGGTCAATCTTGATGAGAAAGATTAACTCAAGCCGGACAATTCAGTCTGATTTGAGAATTGCTACTTGTCGGCATCAATTGCGGCGACATAAAATCGGTATCACGGCGAGAAAACTAATCTACGATCAGCGCGGCTCCAAACGCACAATGCGAGAGCCAGACCATTGGGTCGATCCCTGGCTTGATCTGCGATTTTCCGCTTCCACTTTCTCTTGAGGAATTATCGATGTCCGACAATCAATGGCTGGATTCTGTCGTCCAATCAGTTAACGAAGGCGCTGAGTGGCGACCTAAAGCAGATATTTACAAGACTGAAACCGGCTGGTTGGTGAAGTTCGATTTGGCCGGCGTCGCCGATAACGATATCGATATTCTGGTTTCCGGTCGAAAATTAATGGTCAAAGGTTGTCGCCGAGATTTGATTGCCGAACAAGGACTGAAAGTCCACCGAATGGAAATCAACTACAGCTGTTTTCAGCGAACCATCGAATTACCTCATGACATCGAGTCTTCCAAAATCGAACACAAAGTGGTCGATGGCATGTTGCATATCAATATTGATTAACGCTCGGTCGCTTTTTCGGAGCTCGATTGATCGAGTCACTTGAAAAACCAAGGTCGACGTTATGGGAATCCTGCTTTGGGATTTTTACTGTCGGAATTTTTGATCCCAACAAGAACACCATTCAAGCAAGCGAATTTAATGTCTGAAAAAGAATCCAGTTACGAGTTTGTTGGCAGCATCCAAACGAGCAAGCTTCCCGTGATACCGATGCGAAACTTGACGGTGTTCCCGGCGGTATTTACACCACTGCTGGTCGTACGCCCCGGCTCGATTTCCGCACTGGAAGCGGCATTGGCGACCGAGGAAAAAACGTTTCTGGTTGTGACCCAGAAAGATCCCGACAACGAAAATCCGGGACCGGACGACTTGCATGAAGTGGGAACTCGTGTGGTCATCAAACAAATGGCTCGCGATGGCGACAACTTTCACGCGCTGGTGCAAGGCAATGATCGAGTCAAACTGAAGAACTTTAACACCAGCGACCCTTTCTTGATGGCCGATTTTGAAGTCCTGGTTTCCGACGAAGAGGATCAGGAAAAAAATGAGCCTTTAAAACGAGCCGTCATGGAGATTGTCGGCGACATGCTGAAACTGGCTCACCCGGAACGCGCAGAACAGTTGTACAAGGCGCTGACGATGGCCGAAAACAACTGGCATCTGATCTTCCTGGTCTCCTCCATGCTGCACAATGAAAATGAAACGCAGCAGGAAATTCTGGAAATGACCAACGCCACGGCCGCCTTCAATATGATTTTAGGCATGGTGAAAAACGAGGTCGATGTTCTCAAGGTTCGCAACCAGATCACCGAAAAAACTCGCTCGCAAATGAGCAAGCAGGAGCGCGAGTACCTGTTGCGTCAACAACTGCGGACGATTCAGGAAGAGCTTGGCGAAGGCGGTGGCGGCGATGTGCATGATATCGAAAACGCACTCAAAGAAATCGAAGTACCGGAACAGGTGCTGGAAGAAGCCACGCGAGAACTCAATCGACTCAAACAACTCAATCCTTCCTCGCCAGACTACCAATTGACTCGTTCGTACCTGGAATTGGTGACCGAGCTTCCCTGGAACAAGTACACCGACGACGACATGGACCTCAACAAGGCGCGCACCGTGCTGGATGAAGACCATTTCGGGCTGGACGAAATCAAGGAACGCATTCTGGAACACCTGGCAGTTATGAAACTCAATCCGGAAGCGCATTCTCCCGTCTTGTTGTTCGTGGGCCCTCCCGGCGTTGGTAAAACGTCACTTGGCAAGTCCATCGCGCGCTCGCTGGGGCGGGAATTCGAAAGGCTTAGCCTGGGCGGACTGAGTGACGAGTCAGAACTTCGAGGGCATCGACGAACCTACATCGGAGCCATGCCAGGTCGCATCATTCAGGGAATTCGTCGCTCGGGCGTTATGAATCCGCTGATGATGCTGGATGAAATCGACAAACTTGGACGAGATTTTCGAGGCGATCCTTCGTCGGCGCTGTTGGAGATTCTCGATCCGTCCCAGAATGACACATTCCGTGACAACTATCTGGACATGCCTTTCGATTTGTCCAAAGTGTTTTTTATCGCGACCGCGAACTCGCTGGATCCTATCCCTGGACCACTGCTGGACCGCATGGAATTGGTGCAGCTTTCCGGCTATACCACTCAGGAAAAACTGGAAATTTCCAAACGCTATCTGATTCCTCGACAGATTAAACAAAAAGGAATCGGCGATGAACATTTCCAGATGGACGACAATACCATCGAGACTGTGATCCGGCGGTACACTCGGGAAAGTGGCGTACGACAGCTTGAGCGAGCCTTTGGAAAACTGGCCCGCAAAGTCGCCTTGAAAGTATCGACCGAAGAAAACGTTTCCGGTTCCATCAAAGTCGATCACCTGGAAGAAATGTTGGGGCGACAAGTTCGTCGAGAGTCGTCGCAAAAAGATACCCTGCCCTGCGGCGTAGCAACTGGACTTGCCTGGACGCAAACCGGTGGCGAAGTTCTCTACATCGAAGCCGTTTTATTGCCGGAAGGAAACGGCATGACATTAACGGGTCAACTGGGCGATGTGATGCGCGAGTCTGCAAAAGCAGCTCAGAGTTACCTGTGGTCCAATGCCGATGAACTGGGGGTTGATCCTGAGCAATTCAAAACTTCGGGTGTTCACATCCACGTACCAGCCGGATCAGTCCCCAAAGACGGACCCTCGGCAGGCGTAGCCATGATCACCGCGATGTCATCCGCTTACACCGGTGTTCCGGCTCGATCGGATACCGCCATGACGGGCGAAATTACCTTGACCGGCGACGTGTTGGCGATTGGTGGGGTCAAGGAAAAATGCCTGGCCGCGCACTCGCTGGGCATGTCCCGAGTGATCCTGCCGTTAGAAAATGAATCGGATGCTCGCGATATTCCGAACGAGGTTCGCGAACAGCTGGAGATCATTTTTGTTGATCGAGTCGACAATTTGTTGCAGCATACGCTGGATTACGAAAACGCCAACAGTAAGCCTCGCAAGGCTTCATCCGTTAAACCCGAATCGGCTGCCGCAGCCAACTAGCGAGTGAAATCGCTTGCGAATTCGGATACACGGCGCTTGGATACATGGCGCTCGGATACAAGATGCTCGGCCACCTGATGAGACTTCTCAATCGTCAGGCTGATTGGTCTCTGAGGATAATCACGGCCTGGAATGGGCCAGCAACTGATTGACCCGCAGAATCAATTCAGATCTTGTTCAGAACGAGCAAACACTTGGGCGGCT
>CAZOXC010000149.1:0-7019 GCA_964583205.1 uncultured Pirellulaceae bacterium
ACAAATCCTCCCAACCTAAACCACGCGCCTACAATGGCTCTCCTGTACGGTTACGACATATGACGTAGCGGTCGTGCTGGACAAGATAGAAAAGTACGACGAGCACACAGTGGTAGAAACACTCCGATTGAAAGTGCCGTTGAACATGGTGAAGGTATGGAAGCTAGACGGCACTCCGGTTAAACAAGTCAGGAGTCTTTTCGCAGATGCGAAGCACGTAGTTTTGTATCAGCAGCACGCCCCATTTCGCGGAATGGATAGGTATTACGCAGCTGCGATGAACCCAGACCTGCTAGTCGTCAAAATACCTGCGTGGTCCAAAATGATGCACAAAGAGAGACGCAAAGTCGGTGAACACTCCAAGACCGACTGATTCTGTTGGATGTAGTCCGTAGAAACGATTGCTCCTCATCAGGCCGAATGCTACCTGTCGAGAATGAGGTGTGGTTGGAACTCGCAGGCTAACTACATGTTCTTTTTCTGACCGACAGCCTCTATCAAGACATCAGTGTGGGCCATGCTGTTGTCGACACTGAGCCTAGAAAAAGTCGACACCGGTTGTGTCTTCGTGCTCGGCAACTTTCTTCAGCAACGTCATCAGATCGTCTCCAAAGTTGGGTGAGTACATGATGTCGGGATTTATCCCCTCTTCCTCAGTGCCACGAAGATGGCTGTTCAGTCCAACAACGAACTGCCCATCTGCACTGTTGATTACCATTGGGCCACCGCTACAGCCCGGCGTAAGGTGACTAAATTTCGAGATGTCATTCACGGACGCCTTTGTGATGTTTCCCGTGCTTGCCCACATTCGGTTTCCGTTGAAAGAAAACCCGGAACGAGGACGGGCCGGGTACCCAATGTTTTCGCAGGGCGATGTCGGGCTGGGCGTGTCATCTAAAAAGTCAGCTGAATAGCCGAGACCGGCGTCAAACGGATTGTCATCTGGGTCAAGCAGCATCACGCCCAAATCAAAGCGATTCAGTGTCGCGAACTGAACCACGGTTGTGACCTCATTGTCTGGCCCTGCAACTAGTGCATTGGCAGTGAAGAAGTTTCCAGAGGAGTCCCGCTGATAGAAATCGGGATGAACGATAACGCGTGCACCAAAATAGGGCTGCCCTCCCAATCCGAAATGAGGAGTGAACTCAACATTTGTCAGCTTGAAATTCCGTCCGTTCTGGTGCGTGATAGGTTGAATGACATGAGCGGCGGTTAAAACCACACGCCGTCCAATTACAAACCCTGAACCTTGCGCACGAATGACTTCGCCGTTTGATAATTCCGATCCCGTTGCGGAGATTTCTTTGTAGGTAATGTCGATTCGTCCAATCGCTTTGTAAGGGATAACGCTTGTATCCGTGATCACTCGCGTATTGGCGGCAAGAGAAACATCCAGCATCTGGCTGGAGCCCTGTGTAACTCTTAAATGTCGAATTCGGTCGATTGGCTTCCGTAAGAGATTTGGGTCCAGAATGATAGGCATTGGAACCGGCGATGCCTCATTTGCATCTTTGGCCGGGTCTCGGGCCACATCGGTTGTAAGAAAGTCGACCTGCTTACTCTTGGACAATTTGGCAATCGCCTCCTTTGCAGCATTTTTCTTAGCATTCGCGGCCTTCTTGGTGATCTTCTTGGCGGCCTTTTTCTTGGTTGCTTTCTTGCTTTTAGCCATCTGTTGTTCCCCTAGTTGTGATGAACACGCATTTTTTGCGTCAAATTCGAACTTGCAGCGATTGATTCGATAGAATAGCGGTAATTATAGTACTCCAGAGCGCAGTACATATACCCCCAAACTCAAACCTTCCCTAGTTCCCAACAGGCTCGAAACAGTGGTCGCAAGATACAGCCTTCTCAATAAAATCGTACTTACGGTCGGGCTTTGCATGCCGGCTGTGATGTTTCAAAGCAGTTGCTTGGCTCAGGAAAAACTCCAGCCCAGCCAACCGGCCCCACTAATGGTCACCAAGGCTGAATTCGACGATTTCAAAGAGGATATCGAGGGAAAGCTTAAGAAACAGAATGACGACTTGGTCGCGACAATTAACGACAGGTTTGATAAACTTTCAAAGCTCATCAAAAACGGTGATTCAGAATCCAGTGACGACGACACCGGGGTGTCGCGTGCAACACAAGGGTTTGACCACAGTACAAAACCAGTGGTTTCAAATTCGGGTTCAGTTGCAGTTAATCCCGGATTGTTTCCGATCGCAACGAGGGAGCTGAGCGTTCAACACACCGCCGCTCCGACGGTGAGCTATTCTGCTGCTCCGATGGTTAGTTCTGCTACCTCGACGATGCAGATTCCGAGCGAGATGGTTTTGTTGACCAGTGACCCGCCGCGGTCGTCTGGCGGATTCAACAACGGTGGAAATCAAGGTGGCAGCAGCATAGAACCAGATGTTGTCGAAATTGGGCCAGAGTTTTTCCCCATTGTGATTGCGGACGGGGAAGCTCCAAGCGAAGGAACTCCTGGACCGAGGTTCAATCCTGCTCCCAGAAAACCTGACCTAATTCTCTTTGAGGACGATGGTCGGTCCTGCTTGTACAAGCCAACGATCAGAGTTTACCGATCCGTAGAGAGACGTAGACCCCGTGTCTACTCCAGAAGGACCGTTGTACGGGTCTGGTGAGTTAGACTTGAACGATATGTCAACGAGTTTCGAACTCGCGCACAGAGAGTCGGCAGTTCATCGGGAATGCGATTCCGCGTCTGTGATGCAGCTTTCACTACTCAAGCAATTCTTGGGTATTGTCGTGGCTTGCAAGTTGAACGCCGCCGTCGCTAACTGAGTTGTCTTCTGGGGCAGACGTTTCTCTGGTTAAAGTCTCGCCCGTTTCGGCAAGTGTTTGACTATCTGGACTATCTGCACATGCGAAATCATCGCAGCATCTGGTAGTTGTTCGATAGGTTTCCGCTGTACCTGGTACTCGGATCTGACGCGTGGTAACCTCACCAACTTTCGCTCTATCTATCTTTGTGCCAATTCGCATACTCAACTTCATTGGTATCTCAGTCGCAGCAATCGACAGAACAGGCTTCTTGGGCTTCGGAAGCATGAACGCGAGAGCTGGAACGCTGTCATCACAAGAACCCGAATAGCTCGAAGTGGATGCAATGGCTCCACTCTGCTTTTGAAATTGTTTTCGATCGATTTCCCATTGTGCCAATTCGTCACGATAGGTCTTCATCTGATACTCGTACTCTTTGACAGCTTCGTCCATGATTTCCTTCGCTGCGGCGACATCTAGTTCAGGCTCCCCAATTTCAAATCGCTGCCTCACTCTCATGCCTAAAGCTGCTTCAACTTCCGGAATCGTCTCGCCCTGACATTTTTTGATTTGTTCAAGTCGGCACTCTTTACGTCTCTGAATTTCGGCAAGAGCGATCTCGCGCTCAAGTCGTTTCAGCTCGGCACGTTCCTTCGAGAGCTCTTCGTGGTACTCAGACTTCGCGGTGACAACCCGCGAGATGTTGCTGGTCGCCGAACATCCAACCCCAAATAACAGCAAGGTTAGCGTTGACGCAAGAAAACGGAAATTCTTCATTGCTCAGGAATTGCTAGTTGAAGGAGTTGTAGCTGGTCTATTGGTAGCGAGGGTTAACTACTGCGTGTTATCGCCACAACTGTCACGAGCGTTCGAAAAAACCGATGAAGTTCTAGTCGTTCCGATTGACCGGATCGTACAGAACAGAGGGAGGATTCTTGATGCACATGCCACTAAGCAGGGCGAACTTACGGAAATCACGAGAAATACGCCACCTTTGCGGCGATGCTCTCATGCTTTCAATTACCGCCTCGCACGAGTACGCACACGCTCTGTTTGACCGAAATGCGTCTGCAAGCATCAGTTCGAGCAAGAATCGAAAAGACTTTCGCGAGGTTCGAGCAAACGCCTTTGCAGCAGCGTTCCTACTGCCAGCTGAAGGAGTTCGTTCATTTCTTCGGTATCGCAAGAAGACTCTTCCAAGTCGCGTGGAGCAGATTATATACGACCCGTCAGCTCACGATTCGGATGAACTTGTCTCAGGACGCTCGCGAAACACTGCCAGCGACACCCGTGTGACGTATCAAGATGTTGCATCGTTGATGACATATTTCAAGACGAGCTATCAGGCGACCTGTTACCGGCTTAAGTCCTTGAATCTTGTCGGACGAGACGAACTCGACGAGCTTCTCGCAAAGGAAGACTATGCAAAAGCCGCGTTTGAGATGCTTGACTTATTTGACGGTGACCCGAGCAATGAGCGAAATGACAATCGTTTTGACGAGGACGTGCTCAAGCTTCAAGTTGTCACTCTTGCTGTTGAAGCGTTTCGTCGAGAAGAAGTGTCCAAGGGCAAACTCCGCGACATCAGCTCAGTGCTTGGCATTGGTGCTTCAGCCCTTTTGAAACTTGCCGAAGTGGCGTAGTACCCCCGGCCAATGACAATTAGACTTGAGCCATGGAAGGCAAAAGGGAAGTTATTCTTGATACCTGTGTGCTGATTAACTTCGCAGCCATCGAACGAATCGACCTGCTCGCCGCACATCCGCACGATGCTTTTCTGATTACAAACCATGTGCGAGATGAAGTGAAAAAGCACTTCGTCACTCAGTTCGATGCCGTCGACGCTGCGGTGGATACGGGTACGCTTCGAGAGATTACGGCCGACCAACCGCAAGAGCTCGTCGACTTTGCAGAGCTTCTAAAGCATGTTGGCCAGGGCGAGAGTTCGGCCATCGCAGTTGCCAAGAACCGTTCAATGCCTCTCGTCATCGACGATCGCCAGGCAAGAATCCGTGCGGCCGCACTCGACCCAACAATCGAGCTTCTCACCGCCGTCGACGTCGTGGTGACTCATTCAGGAAGGCGTCATCACGGTGGCCAAAGCTGACGCAATCAAACTAGATTGGGAGACCAACCACTCCTTTAAGCTCAAGTTCTCAAGCTTCTCTGAGAAAGCCTGAGTTTACTTTCGCTTGGTGGGCTAACCTGCTTCGGCGTGAAACGCCGAAGCGTCGGTGATATCCTTGCGAAAGTCCCTTGGAGTTTGGGTAAAGATGGAAAAGGAAGGATTGGTCGACGAGCTGGCCAATCCACAGTGCGGCATGTACTGAAAACCAACAGCCTTGCGGGCTGGGAGCAGTCAGCAACAGTTTCATCATTATTCAGATAATTGAACCGAATTGATTGCAGGACGAGAACCACACTCATAGTGTGTAGATTGCGACACCACTTATTGGTGTCATTTGTGGATGGCCAAAAATCGGGACATTCGAATCGTTGTCGGAGAAATTTTGCGGGAGCACCGCGAAGAGAAGGGCTGGTCACAGGAAGAGCTTGGTTTTCGCTCAGACCTGCATCGCAACTACATGACGTGGGCAATGGTCCATCCCGTGCTGAAACTGTCAGCGGAACCCGTGCATGAGTGGACACCTGATTGCGAAACAACCCCCAACTTTGAACGGATTGCTTGGAAGCTCCGATCACGTTGGAAACTTAGCCCTGTGCGTACCAAAGTAGTAACATCACCGCATGGCAAAACCAGAACCCCTAGGGCGAGTGAACTAAGGCACGACTTACACGTAACCGAACTCTTTTTTGCACTCGGTAAGCCAGACAACTGGCAGCATGAAGACATCCTTGAAACAGAACAGCACAAAGAAGTCGTACCAGACGCATGCATCTTTGACGACAAGCATTTCATCGCACTCGACTTGAGCCTACTCTGCTGCCAAAGTTGGTCGCATGCACATCAGCTACCGTTCAGCTCAACAGAACTATCGCATTTACTAATGAGGGTGTTTTTAGCTTGCCCGATATCCGTGAACCTTGAGTTTGTTTTTGCATGACAACTTTACTACTGCGGTAGGTAGAGGAAAACGCTGCGGCGTTTGTTCTGCAAAGATGACTCATTTTTAAATGAAAGGAGTCGAAGCTATGTCAAGAAGACAAAAACAGCCTGAAGAAGAACCTCGGAAAAATCGCTTTACCGTTTGGGATTTGATTGCCCGCTACTTTATCGATCCGACAGCTGTTGGATTAGTTGCATACGGTGCTGCGAAGATTTACAGGTCACTTTTTTAGGGAGACGAGACTGCGGTCTTCGTCTCACTTTTTTGGGCACTGGGTCTGGGGATTTGTTTCCCGGACCCTGTGCCTTTCCGCTCGAATTGCATCTAACGCATCAACGTAGCCGACGCCAAGCCAAGGTCTCCTCACCCAGAAACGATCCACGGATCGATTGGATACAAAACGTGGTCAGACAAATGCATCAACTCAACGGTCCTGATTCGATTCCAGTCGAGGAGTCGCCACTACTGATTTCAGCAGACCAACTTGCATCGAGAATGCAAATTTCAACTCGCTCTGTGTGGCGATTGCTTAGTCGTGGCGAAATCATTGCTCCAGTTCGCTTCGGTGGCACTACGCGTTGGCGACTCAGTCAGGTTGAAGACTGGATTTCCAGAGGTTGCCCGGCTAATAGCTGCGGCGAAAAATAGCGTCAACCCAAATCACTTCACATCCGCTCAGGCAATTTGACATATGGCATCGGTATTTAAGCTCGGACGAAACAAAGGAAAGAAGGGCAGTCCATGGCATTTTGAATACAAGGATGAGTTTGCCAAGAAGCGAATGAAGAAGGGCTTCACCGACAAAGGCTCGACTCAACAGCTTGCCAGCCAAATGGAGAATGAAGCCGCCAAGCGACGCATGGGCCTAATCGACCCGGAGCAGGAAGAGCGTGCCAAGCGAAAGGAGCTGCTGATTGAAGAGCAACTGCTTGCCTTCAAGAAAGCTCAGCATGCGAAGAAGAATACGGATAAGCATGTGAAGCTGACGATGGGACGGATCAGAACGGTGATTGACGGCTGCGAATGGAAGACGGTTGGCGAAATGAACGCTGATGAAGTGGAGGCGTTCATGCAGGAGTATCAGGACGAAGAAGACATCGGCAATCGTACAGTCAACCACTACCTACAGGCCGTCGACTCGCTCGGGAACTGGCTGGCCCACCCCAAACGAAGGATCGTAGA
>CAZOXC010000150.1:0-7017 GCA_964583205.1 uncultured Pirellulaceae bacterium
ACATAAGCCAGGTGCGGGCGGTTTTTTGCAAACAACCGCGTCAGCAAAAAGACGACGCCAATCAACAAGGAAACCTGCCACAGTTGAGCCATCAATAGCGAGGAAAAGTCAGAACTAAGCATTGCCTTCCTCCTCAAGCTTGTCGACCAACACCTTGAGTTGATTGATTTCACTTTCGCTGATTTGACCGTCTTCAACCAGATGACGCATCAAAGGCATCGCTTCACCACCAAACAGGCGATCAACAAGATCATTCACAGTTTCGCGAATGACGGTGGCCGGACGAACCTTGGCCGAGTAAACCCGGTTGCGCCCCTGCAATTTGGTTTTGGCATAGCCTTTGGATTCCAAACGTCGCAGGTAAGTCTGCACTGTGCTGAAGTCGATCTCGCGTTGCTCAGAAATTTTGTCGTGAACTTCGCGGACGGTCGCGGACCCTAGTTCCCAGAGGACTCGAGCCACTTCCATTTCACCCTTGGACAATCCAGGTCGACCGGTCATGAACTACTCCTTGTTCATTCAGTTGAATCAATGACTTACATTTGTACGTGAAATTTATGACGTACATCTGTACGTGTCAACGTGGATTCTGAAGCCAGTCGTTTCGCTAGCAACCCTTGCAGTTTGCTCGAAGAAGTCTGATCTGAGAAAGTCAAATCGCTACCACAATTGAAAATGTGGCAGTCTAGGTTCCATTGCTGGCGATAGTGGCTGGTCGCAAAGACGGCAAAGTAACCAAATTCGCTTGTACATCACGCTAGCGTTCAATCAATCTGCATGACCCTTAGTCGAAATGTCGAAAATAACTGCATCGGTTCGCAATTCTCGCCTTTTCCAATTGCGAACTCCCTCAGTAAACTCACCCAACTTATTTTCAGGGACGATGATTGTTCATCGCAAGTCACGATGACTCGACGCAAAACCACAACTAAAGTTCGACAACCGGATTCTGACTCGGGTTCTGACTCGGGTTCTGAAGACTGGGAGTTTCCAAAACGTCCGCGTTTCGGGATCGGCAAATTTGTACTGGGTTTCCTGCTGTTGCTGGTGATCGCAGTGATTGTGTTGCCGATGATCATTGGCGCAACACCGCTTAAGAGTTCAGTATTGAACTGGGCCACAAGTGATATTAAGGGACAAGTGCAGGTCGATTCTCTAAGCCTGGCCTGGTGGTCGCCCGTAACTGCCAAGGGTGTCAAATTGCTGGACGAGGACGGCAATCAATTGGCGTTTGTCAGTGAAGTTAAGACTAACAAGTCGCTGTTCGGTTTGGCGACCAGCAAGAGTCTGGGCAGTGTTCAGGTCACTTCGCCACAACTGAATTTACATATGCGTCCCGATGGAACCAACATTGAAGACGTGTTCTATGACTACATCAATGCGCCCGCTACCGGCGAGCCTTTGACTGAAGTGGAAGTTGTCTGGACCAACGCGACCGCCAACATCACGGCGCAAGGCCACGCGGACCAGTGGTTGCTGGAGGAATCGCAGGGCAGGGCAGTCATCAGCCACTCGGAGACGCCCTTAAAGATTGTCGCCTCGGGACGGTTGGGTAATCAGCAATATCAGCCGCAACCAGTCGAAGTGACCGCAGCACTGGCGGGAAATTCGCACACGATTTCATTCAGCGATGGTGCTGCTGTAATCACGGGCGCGCAGACTGACATCAGCATCGCCACGCCGGTGTTTGAGCGACTGGAAACACCCGCTGCGATGCGGGGTTTGTTGAGCGGGACCGCAGAATTGAGCTGGCAAAACTGGGGTGAAGTGATCACGGTTGCCTCGGAGCAAGCCCACCTTGAACAGTTCAGCGTTCATTCCGATGAATACCTGGGACCGGACACACTGTACTTGAGTCGCGCCACCCTGTCCGGCAAATTCGAAATGTTGCCCACGGGTTATCGCGCAGAACAACTGGTGGCGCAAACGGATGTCGGCCACGCATCGATGAACGGACTGGTCTCGCTGGATGACCTGTGGAATTCGATCTCGCGAATCCAATTGCCGGGCGATGCGTTCCAAATCCAGGGACAGCTGGACGTTGCCAAGCTGGCCAGGATGATGCCGAATACTTTGCGTTTGCAGGAAGGTGTTTCGCTCGACGAAGCCAACATGAGTTTTCAAATTGAGAACCTGCGCGATGATACTGTGCAACGCTTGACAGCCGATATCCAGACGCCGCAACTTGTGGCATCGCAAGGTGGTCGCACCATTCGCTGGGATCAACCGGTTTCAATCAACGTGCTGGCCAGACAGAGTGCTCGAGGTCTGAAAATCGAGAGACTGAATGCTGATTCCGAGTTTCTGAAGATTGTCGGAAGTGGAACGGAAGCTGAGGGCCAGTTTGAAATCAACGGGGACCTGCAGAAATTGAACCAGCAGCTTAGTCAGATCTTTGATCTGGGTGCCGAGTTCGCCGGCCAACTGAATGGCCGCGCCGGCTGGGACAGAACTTCGGCCCAGTCTCTATACGATCCGTTCACAGCGTACGGCAATTTCAAAATCACAGGTCCGCAAGTTCGGTTTGGAGAAACCGCCTGGCAACAGCCCGAATTGAATTTGGGATTGTCATCCGACCTGCAAATCGATCAGGAAAATCAGATTTCGATTGCCAACAGTCAAATCGAAGTGCTGGCCGGCACTGACCAGTTGACTGCCAGATTGTTGCAGCCCGTAATGAGTGTCTCAGCGGATTCTGCTTTCCCGCTGGATATTCAAATGAAAGGGAATGTCGATACCTGGTTGGCACAACTGTCTCCTTTCGCCGACCTAAGTGAAATTCGCGGAACGGGTGAAATTGATCTCACGGCGCTGGCTCAAGTTTCCAGCCAGTCTCTAGCTGTTCGCGAATTGAATGCCACTTTGATCGGTGTCGATCTGGATGCCTATGGCGTGCGAATTCGTGAACAACGCATCGAAGCGACCGGTGATGCGATGGTGGATGTTGCACAAGGTCACCTGCTGATCGATCAAGCTACATTGGCAAGCTCAACGGTTTCGGCAAGTGGTCAGTCGATCCGTTTCCAACCCGGCGCGACCGATGGGGCCATGCAAGGCGATTTGGCTTTTCGAGTCGACTTGAATCGGCTGTCACAGTGGATCCCTGAATTGGATCAAAGTGAAATCAAGTGGTTTGGAGAAGCGGTTGGCAACACGCAACTCAGTTACGACGGTCAACAGATTTCCGGAACGATTGAAGGTTACGTGAACGACCTGGTTGCCGCCAGCGTTCAGCGGGCCAGTAGCGGAGACACATACTCGCAAGCATCAAATCAAAACGGCTGGAAAGTTCACTGGCAGGAACCTCGGGTCGACATCGGGTCGCGATTGGCGATCGCTGCGGACTTGAGTCGTTTGACCATCGATCAATTCACGCTCGATTCGGAAACACTCAAATTGAATGCGGCTGGCCGGATTGCCGACTTTACAGGCGAAATGAAAGTCAATTTGCAAGGCAACTGGCAACCCGACCTGTCGAAGGTCAACCAACTGGTAGCGGCATATGCGGGCGATCAAGTTCAGATTTCCGGGGGCCAGGCCCAGGCTTTTAAAGTGCAAGGTCCGGTGTTCGAATTGAATGCCGACGACAATGCCTGGGTTGCTCGCCGCCTCAACGCTGAAACAGAAATCGCCTGGCAAAATTTGAATATCGCCGGGTTGGAGTTGGGCCCCTCGGTGGCCACCGCCAAGTTGTTGAATTCAGTGGCAAAAGTGGACTCCAGTCAGGTCAACGTGAGCGGTGGACAAATTCACCTGGCACCAGCAATTCACTTGAAAGGAAGTTACCCGACAATTGTGTTGCCCGAAGGAACCATCGCCAATCAAGTTGAGTTGACGAAGGAAAGTTGTCGAGGCTGGTTGAAGTTCGTCGCGCCGCTGGTTGCTGATGCAACTTCATCGAACGGTAAATTCAGCTTGACCACCGACGGGATTCGTCTACCGCTGGAAAATGTTATGAGCAGCAAAGGCAATGCTCGGCTGGTGATTCACGAAGCACAAATCGGCGCCGGGCCGCTTGCTCAACAATTAATCAGCTTGGCCAATACCGTCAAGTCGGTCACTTCGGGTGCCAACGCATCTCATGTTGGGAATCAAAATCAATCCTGGGTCATCATGCCCGAACAACAAGTTCCCATTGAGATCAATGCCGGCCGAGTCAACCATCAGGGAATGACATTCCAGGTGGGTGACATTCAAATTCAAACCAGCGGTAGTGTGGGCCTGGATCAGACCATGAACCTGGTCTGCCAGATACCGATTCAGGACCAGTGGATTGGCCAAAACCAATATCTGGCATCGCTCAAAGGTCAGAGTATTCAAATTCCCATGACGGGTACGTTGACTCAGCCCAAGCTTGATTCACAAGTTGTCAAAAGTTTGACCACGCAATTGCTGCAACAGACCGCGCAGGGTGCGATTCAAACTGAACTGAATGGGCTGATCCAGAAAGAGGGCGGTAAGTTGCTGGGCGACCTGCTGGGTCCGCAAAACAATTCACCGCAGGGAAACAACGCTCAGCCTGGCGGTAATGGTTTGCTGCCAAACCCGAATGATTTGATCAATCAGGGCATTAATCGCGGGCTGAACGAGCTGTTTGGCCCGAAAAAATAGTCAGCAAATCGAATTCGCGGCGCAACAGAGTTCGCCGGTTCATTGCTGCTGGATAAAGATCGCCACAAACCCTCCCAGCGGGAGGGTTGAGCGTTTTTCTTAAGCGCGATTCTATGCTGAAGTTTTCGCGAGCTTGCGGGATCGACTTTTGTTGCGCCGACGGTTCTTGTTGCCCTTAAATGAGCTCTTGCCAGAACCGCTCTTGCCGGAACTGCCTTTGCCGGAACCGCCGTTGCCAGAAATTCCTTTGCCGAATGAGCTTTGGCTAGTGGCGCCGTTGCCCGAGCTCTTGCCGGAGGCATTCTTGCCCGAGGAATTTTTGCCAGCCGAGGCTTTGCCCGAAGGTCTCTTGCGAGACTGGTTGGGTCTGCGTTTTCCTGATCGAGTTCTTTCCTGCGAGGCATTTGATTTCGAAGGATGGGAGTCATGAGACCTGGAAGAATGATCGGAATCCAGACGCTCGCCCACCAGTTTTTCGATTGCTCGCAATTCTCTTCGTTCGTCATGGGCACAAAGTGAAATGGCGATGCCTTCTGCACCCGCTCTTCCCGTTCGGCCGATGCGGTGAACATAGCTTTCCGGTTCAACCGGCATATCGTAGTTCACGACATGCGAAATTCCATCGATATCGATTCCTCGAGCGGCAACATCGGTTGCCACCAGAACGCTGATACGTTTTCTGCGAAAAGCGTCCAGGGCTCGTTGTCTGGCATTCTGGCTTTTGTTGCCATGAATGGCTGCCGAACGAACTCCCACGGTCGCCAGTTTTTTGGCAATGGTATTAGCGCCGCGTTTGGTGCGAGTAAAAACAATTGTCCGCTCAGCCTCGTCGCTGTGCAAAAGTTCTTTCAGGAACGTGAATTTTTCGCCTCGATCGAGCATCATGACTTTCTGCTTGATCTTTTTTACGCTTGGTGACTTCGGTGTCACGTTGATCGTAACTGGATTGAACAGAAGTTGATTTGAGAGTTTGACCGATTCAGGTGGCATGGTCGCCGAAAAGAACAGCGATTGTCGATTCTCGGGCAGCTTGGAGATGATCCGTTTCAAGTCCGGCAGAAAGCCCATATCCATCATTCGATCGGCTTCGTCCAAAACGAAGATCTGGATTTGCTTCAGTGAAACATGCCGTTGTTGCATCAAGTCCAACAAGCGACCGGGGGTGGCAACCAGGACATCAACGCCTCGCTTTAATTCACTGACTTGTCTTTTCTGCGACACGCCACCGAACACCAGCGATTTGCGAAACCGCATGTGCTTGCCGTAAACATCAAAGCTGTCACTGATTTGGATGGCGAGTTCACGAGTCGGCGCCAGAACCAGAGTTGCCGGACAGGTGGGGAGCAGTTTTGGCTGCTCGCGTCCTACGAAATCAAGCATCGGCAAAGCAAAGGCAGCTGTTTTACCGGTGCCAGTCTGTGCGCATCCCAGAATGTCCTTGCCATCAATTGCGGCAGGAATGGTTTGTTGCTGAATCGGTGTGGGGGTTGTGTAGTTTTGTTCAGAGATTGCTCGCTTGATTGGATCGAACAACTCCATGGATTCAAAAGTTGACAAAAGATTGCTTTCAAAATTGAAACTGTCACTGCGTTTCATCGCCGCAGTAACATCTGCAAATTAGGGCGAAAATCGATGAGCTTTTCGTGTGGTCAGCTCAGCTTTAGTGAATCGCACGACTGTATTCGTGACGGAAATTGGCTGAAATGGTTCGCCAGCCCAGTGGTTCTGGAGTAACGATCCTTGACCATTCCGATTAACAAGAAAGTCTCGGAATCATTGCACTGAAATGGTGATTTACCATCAGGCGGTTAACTCAACTAATCTTTTGAGTTGGCGGCATCGAATGCTGCCGGTCAAATACCCTGTTTATTTAATTCTGACTGTTGGTCAGAATTGGGGATAGATCTCGCTGGCCGGATGAATGCCAAGTATTTAAGGGGGGCATTTTCTTGTACACCGGCCAAATTGACATGCAGAATCGAGAAAAAACCAAGGATCTGCACAGTTCAGTTGTGAGAATCGTACTCCGCCGACAGCCAAATACCAATGGCAAAAGTCGATATTCCAAAAATACTTGAGTTTTCAATCCCCATTACAGTGCGAATCCCTCAAGTCATTGCGGCCCGAATCGAAATCGTACGGACTTGGTTTTCCTGCCGCTGTTCGGCGAGAATGCAGCGAAAAATACCCAGGAAGCAGCTCGAAAAATTTGTTAACTTGGCGACATGAAGATTCATCTATTGGGAACAACTGGATACCATCCGAACAACCGTCGGCAAACCTCCTGTGTCATGATCCCTGAGTTGGGAATCCTGTTTGACGCTGGTACCGGTGTGTTTCGCGCGCGAGACTTGATCGAAACCAGCAGTCTGCAGATTTTTATGACTCACGCGCATGCTGACCATT
>CAZOXC010000151.1:0-6993 GCA_964583205.1 uncultured Pirellulaceae bacterium
CACCGGTAGTATGCAAGCAGAGTGTGTGAATCTTTTGCGGGGATCGACGGTCGTGCAAGGTATGGTTCGAGTCGGCGAGGATGGAAGATCATCGGGACAAATCAAAGCGACCGTTACCAATACTTCATCCAGACCGATTGATGTTTCGGCAGTTCCCGAGTGCCCCGACAATCGCTGGATCGTGCAACCTGATCACTCGCATCGCACGATTGAGGCTGGCGAGTCCTATGCGTTTGAGTTCGATGCACGGAGAATTGGCAAGACGCTTGACCAATGGTTCCGTCCATTAACAATTCAAGTCGAGATGGAATATCTGGCCGAGGGTTTTCGTTACGCAATCCCGGCTCGTTCCTACACTGTTCCGGTCAAGGCGGAATTTGCTGCGCCGCCCAGGCCCGATTCAGAAATGGCACTGCAGTTCGATGGCGTTGATGACTTTGCAGGCATCGGCAGCAAGGTCGCTTCGGTTCCGGATGGACCTTTTACGCTTGAGTGCTGGTTCAAAGCTGATCGTTTCAACGAACGGACTGGCTTAATTGCCAAGACCGAGCAATCCGAGTACGGAATTTTTGTCAGCCAGGGCAAGCCTGATTTTTCAGTCTTTCTTGGCAGTCAATACGTGGTTGCCGATGCCACCGAAACTCAGCTTGAACCCAATCGCTGGTACCACATCGCGGGAGAATTTGATGGCGAAATGGTGAGATTGTATGTCGACGGGAAAGTGGTCGCTGAAGCTGCAGGCAAGGGGACTCGCAAGACGAACTCGTTTGACTTGATCGTGGGCGGTGACGTGGATTGGCGAGGCCGCGCCACTTCGATGTTTAAAGGTATGATCGACGAAGTGCGGATTTCCAAGATAGCTCGTTACGCGGGAACTGAATTCGAACCGCCCCGCCGGCTGGAATCCGATGATGAAACCGTTGCTCATTTTCACATGGACGGTTTGGTTGGACCCTGGTTGTTCGACCATTCCAACAATGCCAAACACATTGAACCACTCAGAGGCGCTGAACCGCTCCCGGCAGGAAACTAGAGGGCCTTTCAAAACTATCAAATTAGACCAAACCAATTTGGAATTCGGTGCGTACCGTTTGTGAAAGCAAACAAACTGATGTCATATAACGATCCCACTCTGCGGAAGCAGAAGCCAGCGTGGGGTCCAGGATGGAACCCAATTTCGAATTCGTTGGCGACCAGTGGGGCTTAATCTCTGATCTTTTTGAAAATCCTGAGCCGTCGCCTCTTGGTGGTCGTCCGCGAGTTTCTTCACAGCAATGTTTTGAAGCAATCTTGGGTGCTAAGTACGGGTACTAGGTGGCGTGACTTGCCGTCGCATTTTCCGTCGTACGTAACGTGTCGGCGTCGATTGAAACAATGGACGGTGTCTGGAGTATTCAAGAAAGCGTGCTCCGGCAGCGCACGGACCAGAGCGTGAAAGACTTCGTGATTTCGTTGGCAATTCAATTGGCCAACAAGCCAAAGTCACTTTGAGATCTCTTCAAGTAGCGAACGAGCCGGTGCAAGCCGGTGCTCAAGCATGTCGTCGATCGCGTCCAAGCATGCATCGCGAATATGGGCATGTTTAGGCGTTCCTGATTGCTCGTAAAGGCGCAATATCACACCAGTCAAATGGCGATCTAGCAAACCCATTCGCCGGTTGGACTTTTCTGTTGGATTGCTTTGAATCTTGATCGCTTGTTTTACCGTTGCAAATGTCACGTCCGTGAACGGTGTCAGCGATCCGCCGAATTCGTGGAGTGCATAGCATAAACTGTCTGGATTATCATCGAACGCTTGCGATTCGATAAACCCTAGCAATAAGCACGAGACGTCCGGGACTTCCAATAGTCGTTCGTCACGGAACGCGCTCGCTGAGACTTCACGGATCTCTTCGTTCGGATCGTCGCACATTTCCGATAGGATTGGAAAGCACTTCTCCGAGTATTTTTCGTCTTTCGCGAATTGGGCGGCGATTTTGGCGACTCCCAGTTTTTGCGAATCAATTCCATTGCGACAAACGTCAACAAGTTCGGTGAAAACATCAAAGAATAGCCAACGTGCAGTTGCTTCTTGCGCGCCGTCCTCCGAAATGCTTGCTTTCTTCGATGAAACCATGGCCTTAATCAAC
The DNA here is from genome assembly GCA_964583205.1 of uncultured Pirellulaceae bacterium. Classification (GTDB taxonomy): domain Bacteria; phylum Planctomycetota; class Planctomycetia; order Pirellulales; family Pirellulaceae; genus CALMEE01. Next base: position 2,129 of record CAZOXC010000151.1, read on the forward strand.
GGCGTTAACTGCTCAGTAAACGCAGGGAAAGCGCAGTTCATCAACCGCTGGGCGCTTCTTGCGCAAGCTGGCCATAGGTCTGTCTCTGACGCTTTGATGAACCAGTCGATGGCAAGTGTGCGGTCAAAATTCCAAATAGGCAGGCAGACTCGCACTAAAGCCATGCGAACGGCCGGGTTTGGATCGTGAACGATAGGCTCTAACGCCGATTCAAAATTTGAGAAGAGGTTGTTGTGCTCGTACAGAATTGATCCGATTGCCGAGACTGCAAGGGCTCGAACATGATTGATTGCGACGGTCTCGAAGTGATGAACTCGTTCGCGTTTTGACTCCCCGCTCGGATTCACTTGGGCAGGTGTATCGTAGTGCGGATCAGAGAATGTCGTTAATTCAATCAAGCGAGAAACTACTCGCTCCGACGGATCAAAATCTGTGCGCTTCGATATGAGCCGACAAAACTGACACATCAAATAGTTGTCATCGCTCAGTTCAACTGAATCCAGTACGCGATCGATCACTTCTCGAGAGGCTGGTTGCCAAACGTCTCGGTCTGCTTCCGGCACTTCGTTCGGAGGCAGTTTCTCCTGTAATGCTGATAAGATGGCAGCAAGGTAATCGGCGGGGGCATCCGCAGGAAATCGCAACGCCAACTTTCCGAAACGTTCCGGATCGCGTTTGGCAGCGATGCCGAAATCTTGCGCAAACATCTCCACCGATGCTTCAGTGACACTATTTTTCTCATACTTAGCGGAATCGTGATCGCGTTGGCGAACCCTCTTATTCTTGATCAACCGTAACCATTGCCTATCGCTCATTCTGCGGATCGCGTCGCTTCCCAAAGGCGAGCGTACCATGCCGCCTCTTGGTCCCGATCGGAGAAAGTGAGCTTTCGGATAGCCTGCAAACTTTCGCTCAAGGACGCCGATACGTCCTGTTGTCTCGGAGCTTCGTCTCGCGGGATCGAGCGCAGGCAGCAGGAAATGGGCGGCCGCTCCAAATCCGTTCCGATAATATCCATCTCTCGCGTATTTCAACCACCAAGCCGCAAGTCTCTTTTCATCAGGATCGCGATATCTTTGCAGCGTCTCCTCGAGTCGCTGAAAAATGTCATCGGAGCAGTGAGGTGACATGCGCCGTATCAACCTGGCCGCTTCACTCCAGCGTGGCTTTCGCCTCTTTGAACCACATCGCAGGCGGTTTCTGTTTGCGAGCAACCATTCCAGTGCTTGATCCGCAAAGATGTCCGACGGCAAGGCAGCCCAACCTCGAAGAAGTAACGCCTGCACACTTCGAGATTTTAGTCCTTCGATTCGATTGCTGAGAGCGACGAACCGAGAGGGATGCTTCTTCGCAAGTGCTACACAGGCAGCCTTCAGCGTCCGAAGGAGTATCGCTGGGATCTTTGTACGAGGGTACTCGACCTTGTCACCTTCCTTTCGGTTCTTCCACGCTATTTGTTCTTTGTTTTTACGTCTTGCGAATGCAACAAGAATTGGTGTTAGCTTCCTAGCTGCGAGCCGTGGTGCGCGACGAGCCGCAGCACAAATCGCTTCGACTTCTGTACCGTGATCGACAGTTAGCCGCCGTACCGAATGTGTTTTCTTTTTGTCGCGAGACCAATCTACGAGAAACGCCGCCAAGAGTTCAATCGCTCGATCTGGACGAACCTTTGAAATCTTTTCCCAATGGATGTAAGGAGGCTCCACACCCTTAGGGATTGTCGCGAGCCGGTGCTTAAACACACGATTTGATTCCGACTCAGCGTCTGAGAACAACAGGAAATTGGACATTCGCTTAGTTAGACCCGCATTCGTAATCGCATCCAAAGCAAAGTCGATCACTTGCGGAATACGATTCGCGACGGAATTGATAAGCCACTCTGCAGTTCCATAATCTGATGGTTCTTCCGCGAGCAACATCTTGATCAGACGCCCCTCCTCGTGGAGTGCTTCAATCCAATCGGCGTTGCCGTGAAAGACATCGCGATACGCGTGATCTCGCCACTTGTTCACATCCAGAAGACAAAACGCGAATTTGCGCATTTCGTTACTGGGGCAGAGTTGTCCGGCAGTTTCTATGGCGAGTTGCTTGATGTGAAAGCGAACTTCATTCGATGAAATTAGCAATTCGAGGGACTTAGAGAGCTGCGCGGTATTTTCATCGGCAAGCAAGTACAAGAGTTGGCGCAATTGCTCACGTCGAAAAAGTGACTGCTGTGACCGGCTTCCAAGCCAATCGATGATCGACTGCTCATCTGTCTCGATCGATTCACTGGCTTGTGATGCAATCAAAAAGTCCAGGTGGCTCTGGTGGCAGAAGGAAATTGACCGCCGGTCGATGTGTATGACGTTTAAGGTCTGTAGTTCCGTAGCAAGTCCTTCATGGTGTTCAATTATTCGTGTCGGTGCCGTTAAGGAAGCCCTCTTTTCCATGTGGGCAACAATTTCGTCGAGAATGCGTTGGGTTTCGCTTGAAGCAAATCCAGCTTTCTCAAGCTCTTGACGACGATTCTTCCAGAACGCCCGAAGCAGGTCCGAGCCAGAATCGAACTCTGGCGACGAGTTCTCTGACTCCATGACTTCTGCCCACATCGCTAGGTTGTGGACGGACCGCAGAAGATCTCTACGACGTGAAGTCATACGGCCAAAATTCACATTGAAACGGCTGACGAATTCTTGAACCGACTTCTCGGGAAGATCTTTGATTTCTACTTTTTGCAGCTTGAATGTCTGAGACGGCTTGAGCCACGTCTTAATCTGGGGATCATGTTCCAAATCAAAAGTACGACAGGAAAACACGACAGAGATCTGGCGTCCCATTAGTCTCATGGTTTGAACTTCGCGCAACAGCGCTTTGCATACATCCAGACCCTCGTTCGCGTGCGCTGACGTCCAACGCAGAGCGTCCAACTGATCTAGAATCAGGACGCAATGTCGATCACCAGCAACTGCGCAAAGACTGTTTACAGGAGAATCGCGAAGTCCAAGCTTATGGCCGAAGGCAATCGGGTTATCTACCGGCGTTTTTCGATCAAGACGCACTGCCAAGTAGGGTGTCTCAGACTCGTCGAGGGATTGGCAAAGCTGATAAAGGACTCCGCTCTTTCCTCGCCCGGCTGAACCATGCAAAACGATCGCATCCACGTGCTGTTTAGCGACGGCTGCCTCTAACTGATCGACCTCCTCTCGAGCAATCACTTCACCGCCTGCGAGATGAGGGCCAATTGAGTCGCTGAATTCTTGTCGTAGATCATCCATCCTTGGCGCGATTCGTTCGTCTACCAAGAGCACACGCGGTTCAAAACCTGAGCCTTTCAGGTGCTGTCGTACATCACTCGCGAATATCGTTTTCCGAAGGTTTTCCTCTGCGAAATTGCCCAGCAACGCAATGACCGCAGTGCTATCACCGGTCACTAACTGCTTTGCCATCCATTTGAGTTCTTCTCGCTGCTCTCGGTCATCCGCGAACAAGTGAAAGTCACTTCGCATCAAAAGATCGAAAGCTATTTTGCGTTCATCTGGATCGCTCTCTTGAAGCTCGAGGCATTCACAGAAAACTGCAAATGCAACTTTCCGCCCCTTGCTGACTGCGACTATCTGATCGATGTAAAACGACTCAGATTCTCCAGTTGAGTCTGACGCACTTCGCGAGAGGTCGCGGAGTTGATTGGCTGGAGTGCTTGAAACGAACGCAAATCGATGTGTAGGATCACGCTGCAATTGCGTCTTTAGATGAGACAGCACACCGCGACTGGCGAGATCACGCAAAGACCAATTGAACTTGGTTCCGTTCTCAGCTTTGCATTGCTGTGCTTCGCGCGTTCCATCAAGTCGTGTTACCCAAAGATCGACACCAGCCTCATCATCCCCCACTGATTCTAGGGTGATCGAGGTCAGTTGCTCGGACAGTAGCAATAGCATCTGTCGGGCTACCCACCGCCCTTCATATCTGTTGCCAAGTTTGTCAGCATATCCGCCCGGTTCAAACGCCATTCAAATGTTCCAGTTGATGTTCGTATGCTTACGATATCGGATATTCTCGCGTCTGGATTTCTGCACACAAGTATGGCGACAAGAACTCCTTTCGCACTAAGTAGGTCGCCACATTCTTATTCTGGTCGAGAAGCCCATCAAAGCAAACATGCGAGTAACGACTCCGGAGAATTGAAATTCCCATTCTTCTTTTGGTTGCTATCTAAGCGATTGTCAGCCAAAGCGCGAATTCGCAGCGGTCATATCGACCGATGCACGTCTCTGATAGAAAAAAAAGCACAAACGCTCAGTTGGTGCAGGCTGAACTACTTCTTTCGACGTCGGCTTTTTGGTTTTGGGCCGAGTCGAATTTCGGAATTGATGATACCTGCGTCAATCATGCCACCTAACACCAATAAGAAAGCAAGCCTAGGAAGTTGTAATGACACCAATAACGGCACCGGCTAACTGCGGCACAAATCGCTTGTGAATTTAGAGGGCCTTTCAAAACCAATAAATCCTGAGCCGTCGCCTCTTGTTGGTCGTCCGCGAGTTTCTTCACGGCAATGATTCGAATCAATCGTTTGGGTACTCCGTACTGATGCTGGGCGGCGTGACTTGCTGTCGTATGCTATGTGTTTGCGTCGGTATTTTTGTAACGAGTGTCCAAAATAAAAAGGCCGCCCTGATGGACGGCCTGTTTATTGGAATTGGCGTTTTTCTCTTTGTTCCTGTTTCTACGCAGGGAAGAGATTAACGGTTCATTCGAAAATTGATTTTGACTTAATTATCGGAAACTGCCGCTCGAAATGCGTCTTCGCCGCCCACTACAGGCAACTGGATTTCGGTATTTTCCAGCTCAAGCGTCAATTCGGTTCCCGCTTCCGGCCAAAG
>CAZOXC010000152.1:0-6981 GCA_964583205.1 uncultured Pirellulaceae bacterium
CCATAGCCAATCGGCATTTTTTATCTATAGATATTTTCTATTCTTAATTGCTTTTTTATGCAATTTACCTAATCGGCTGTTTACTCCATGATGGTCGTCTTAAGTACGATCGTGATCTTGCTTCCTTGGAATTTGTTTTCCCGAAGAGTGCAAATAGAACTGCTTTGGTTTCTGCTTTTGTTGCTGCCCCAAAGTTAACTGTGGAGTGTTTTTGAGTGACGAATTTGACATATGTTTTGCAAACCGGCCCGGACCGCTTATCCAGCCAGCAAACTACAAAATTGCTGCGCCGTCTGTGCGAACACCTCGGTATCGCATTTTCGGCAAATCGCGTTTCCCCGAGCTTGGCAGACTTGAACCAGTCGGACGAACAGGTGGAACACGTCCAACAGTTAAACGCGATTGGCAAACAGTTCGGGATTCGCTTTCGGCAGATGTCGGGTTCGATCAGCGAACTTCTGCAAACCGTCAATGACGCGGGCCCTGCAGTGTTGCACTGCCGACAAAACACCGACGAATCAGACACCTTTCTAGTGCTGGAAACCCGCGGTCGGAATCGAATCCTGATTAGCCATGACGGCACCGATCGAGTTGAATCCGTCCGCTGGCTACGAAAGACGATGGAGCGTGAAGGGCGCGCTGGTTATCGATGGCTATTGGTTCAGCCCATGTTGGCTGCCGAAAATGCGTCACGTTTCCACTACAAAACGGGCACTCATTCCAAACCGTTGTCGCCATTGAAACGGTTCATTGCTTTTTTAAAGCCCGAGTCATCTGACATCCGTGCGATTGGAGTGTTCTCGGTTGTCATTGGCCTGCTAAGCCTTACGTTGCCACTGGCGGTCGAAGCCGTCGTGAACACGATCGCTTACGGGCAATACTTGCAGCCACTAGTGATTTTGTCAGTAATTGTTGCTGTGTTCCTTGGTTTTCGTGCCGGTCTAACCGTGTTGATGACGGTGGTTAGCGAAATTGTTCAACGCAGACTTTTTGTGCGAACCGTCGAAGATCTTTCTTACCGCCTGACGCGAGTGCCGTTGACAGTTTGGCAAAAAAAACATGGCCCGGAATTGGTTAACCGCTTCTTCGATATCGTGACCGTACAGAAAGTCACTTCAAAATTGCTTCTCGACACCTTGATGCTGGCTATGCAAACGGTGATCGGTTTGAGCGTTCTGGCGTTTTACCATCCGTTTCTTTTGGGCTACGACATTGGATTGTTGGCCATCATGACGATCGTGCTGTACGTCATTGGAAGAGGTGCCATTCGAACGGCGGCCAACGAATCTCAATCAAAATACGATCTGGCAGCGTGGCTACAGGAAATCGTCCGACACCCTTCGACCTACAAGTTTAATGGCGGACTCGGTTATGCGATCAACCGTGCTGACGAACTCGCAGCGCAGTACATCGGGCATCGCCAGCGGCATTTTCGAATTTTGGTCCGGCAATTCTCTTTTGCGATGTTGATGCAGGTTTTCGCCGCGACGATTCTGTTGGCGCTTGGTGGATATCTCGTCATCGAAGGAGAAATGACGTTGGGACAATTGGTTGCCGCTGAGTTGATCGTGACCGTGATTCTTGGTTCTTTTGCCAAACTGGGAAAGGACCTTGAGAGCTTCTTTGACTTGATGGCTTCCGTCGACAAACTGGGCAAGCTGTTTGATCTTCCCGTTGAACCAGTGGACAAACTTCAGCTGGCTAGAAGTCCCGGCGCGTACCAGTTGTCACTGGTTAACATGCAATTGACTGAGAACAATGTTCAACCAGTCAACATTGAACTGGCCGCCGGGAAAACTCATGCCGTCTACGGAATGTCTGAACTGAAACGTGGCAAGCTCGTGGATATTTTGGTTGGTCAGGAAAAACCGGCTGTCGGTTACGTGCTGCTCAATGACTATCGCGTCGATGCCATCGCGGCGGAATCACTTCAAGAGAAAATCAGCCTAGTCCGCGACATCGAATTGTTCAAAGGCACGATCGACGACAACTTGCGGATGGGCCGGGAAAACATCGGTTCAGCTGAGACTAACGAAGTCATCAATCAGATCGGTTTGCGAGAGACCGTCGCCGCATTGCCAGACGGTTTCGCCACCGAGGTCAACATTTCTGGCTATCCGCTTTCACAGGGCGAGGCAATTCGACTTGTGGTTGCCAGAGCGTTGATCGCCAAGCCCGGTGTCCTGTTTATTGACGGCTTGCTCGATCGACTAAGCGATGACGCACTTGATGAACTTTTGCCGCGGCTGACAAAATTTGCTTGCGACACAACATTCATCGTCACCACTGGTCGCAAAGCGATCGCTCGCTGGGCAGAGAACTGCCTGGACGCCCGCCCGAGCCCCTGGAGGTTTGGCAACTTTCAGGACCGATAACTCTTAGGACCAATAAACAATCGCGGGATCAAGCGATTTGTATTTAAAAACGAAACAAAAAAATGAGCACAAAACGAATTTCCAGCCCGGCAAACTCGCGGTCTATATCTGGTCGCGGGCAAACAGCAGCATTGCACTTGGTGCAGTCATCTGGATTTGCCCAGCGACTCGCAAAAATCTTGTTGATTGGTTTGCTACTGGCGACTATCGCGATGGCAATGTTGCCATGGCAGCAGACTTCGCGTGGGTCGGGAGAGGTCGTCGCGTTTGCGCCACAAGAGCGTCAGCAAACAGTTCAAGCAACCGCCAAAGGAATCGTCAATCGAATTGCGGACGGGCTGGTCGAGGGCAAGCAGGTTAAGAAAGGTGAATTTTTGCTGGAAATCCAGCCCTTTGCGACCAATATGGCCCAGCAATTGGAAGCTCAACTGCAGCAGCTTCGCGCCAAAGAAGAGACGGCTAAGGTCAAAGCAGAAGCGTACGGTCAAAACGTGACTGGCTTTTCCGAGGCACGGGAATTTGCCGTTCAAGCGGCCAAGGAAATGGTTTCGGCAGCTGAGGAGAAGCTGGCGAGTAAGCGGAAACAGATCTCGGCGTATGAGGCGAAGCAGTTGCAAGCGCGCTTGAATTACGAACGACAAAACGGCTTGCTGCAAAAAGGACTCGCGCCTCGCAAGGAGGTTGAGAAACTGAAAAAGGAGCTGGACGTCGCGCAAGCAGAGCTGGAATCGGTAAAGCGCGATGTGCTGGGGCTGCAAAATGAACTGGAGGCAAAGCAAAACGAGTTGCAGGAAAAACGCAGCGTCACTCAAACAAAGATCGACTATGCGGTAGCTCTTCAACAGAGTTCACTTGGCGAAATCGCGACGGTACGCAAAGAGATTGTGGACCTGCAAATCAAGATGGAGCAAATGGAACGGTTGACGATTACGGCACCGAGAGACGGTACCGTGTTTCGACTGAATGTTAATGAGCAAGGTGACACGGTCAAAGAAGGCGATGACTTGTTAACCATCATTCCCGAGACGACTCGGAAGGCAGTTGAATTACTTGTCGCTGGAAATGATGTGCCATTGGTGCAAGTCGGCCAGGACGTCAGTTTGCAATTCGAAGGCTGGCCCGGCGTTCAGGTCGCCGGCTGGCCATCACTGGCGGTCAATGTGTTTGCAGGCAAGGTGACAACCATTGATGCGACCGACAATGGCAAGGGCGAGTTTCGTATTCTGATCACGCCAAACGAAGAGAAGCATGAATGGCCATCCGATCAATATCTTCGGCAAGGTGTCCGCGCCAATGGCTGGGTGATGTTGCGTCGCGTTTCACTTGGCTACGAAATCTGGCGACAACTGAATGGTTTCCCGGTAATTACCGAAAAGGAACTGTCCAAGGAGGAATCATCCAAAGAAAAACCCGGTAAGCCAATCTTGCCCAAGTAGGCTGGTGCAGGAATCGTGGCCAAAACAAAGTTAGTTCTTGTCTGCGAAGGAAGCCTGGTCATCAGTTGGCCCCAACGAATTGAAGATCAAAGCCGGGTCGCGAAGGACAAAAGCGGTCACCATGTTTCGCAGAGGTCATAGTCTTCGGCAATCGGACGGTAGACCTGATAGATGCGGAATCCTTTATCTTGAAATTTGGCCAGCCAGGTAGGTGGGTGGTCAAAGGATCTGGAAAGGTTGCGCCGGAATGCGGAAAAGTTGATTTCAAAATCGGCTTGGTCTTTGAATCTGCTGGCGATATCCAAAGCGGCTTGCCGCCCTCGGTCCGAATGGAAAAACTTGATTTCCAGGATCAAGGGCTTTTGCAAGTCCAGCTCAAGTGCGGTTGCGAGCGTCTCTTCCAGTGTCGGGATCGATTGTCCATCTGCCAGGCGAAGGCGTTTGACTTGACTCAATGTAAGCTCGCAGATTTTCTGGTGACCGATTTCCTCGACGTCCAGGGTTTGCCGGTTGTACAGCGTGTCCGGCACCAAGCCTCTCAGATCCCGATCATGAAAAATGACGATATGATGATCGGCGGTCTCTTGGAGGTCGCATTCCGAATACAGGTAATCGGAATGCGATTCAAGTTCGGCGATCGACTTTCGAAACAACTGCAACGTGTTTTCCGAATGCTCGGTGAACACGTCTCCACCGAGTCGATGCCCTAAATTAGTTTGCTCTCGCCATGATCCTGGGCGGACAAGCCCCTCGTAGCAGACGGCCGCAATCCCTAACAGCATTACCACGAAACCAAGCTTAATGAGTCTGGCTCGTATACGTGTTTTTGGTTCTGGGAGATCGTTGCCTGTCGAATTCAATTGACCGTTTCTCTTAGATCACGATGTCTTTTCCAAGTTCTCGCCTGACGACTACCCATTGGCCGGCGTGCATCATCCAATGACTTCCCAACATGTTGAAAGCGGAACCAACGTTGGCTGCGTAAGCTTGCATTTCTTCCGGGGCAGCCGCATCCAGTTCCTCGTCGCTGAGAGAATCCAGTTTTTCAAAAATTGCAGCACGCTGTTGTTCGTGAATCTCCAGCAACTCGGCTTTATTGTAAAACGCACCCTTGTCGTTACTGTCCTTGGTCTCCTTGGAATACTTGTCGGCGAATCCGGCCGGCAATTCTGGCAGGGCACCTGGGCAGCAACCGTTTACCATGCTGTGATCTGAGGCGATCAAGTGGCCGATTTGCCAATTCAAATGATTACAACCTGAATGAGGCCGCTTCATCAGCTCATCATCATTCAAATCACCCAGGTAAGCACCGCAGACCATGTCGGCGGTTTGAATTGTATTTTTGATTGCTTGGCGACTATTCATCAAAAGGACCTCTTTCAAAAAGAATGTGATATGAGTTGAAGATCAATATTACTCGAGACGACTCAATCCGGGCAGCAACGCCGCGTACCAATCGGAAGTCGACAGGAAAGGTATTCGAGTTCGCGATGTCAGGATCAAAACTTTTCTGCGCAAAACTATTCTGCGCAGCGCTGACACTGACTTAAAACACAGGCCTTAAAACAACCCGCTCCAGCGCCAGACATCCAGCGAGATTACCAGCAGCATCAGGCCAACAATAAAGATCAATCCGCTGATCGAAAGCAGGTACTGCAACCGCTCGCTGACAGGTCTACGGAAAATACCTTCGTAAAACAGGAACACCATATGCCCGCCATCCAGAATCGGAATCGGCAGGAAGTTAATAATCGCCAGGTTCGCGCTGAGCAGGGTTAGAAAAAGCAGCAATCGTGGCGTGCCCTGCGAAGCCTCGCTGGTCGCCGCCATCACAATGGTTCCCGGTCCGCCCAGTCCCGTAATGGGAATCTCGCCCTTGACCAGTTTACCCAGGAACCGCAGCACTTTCGTGGCGTCCAGCCAGGTTTGTCGAGCGCCCAGTGTGATCGCCTCCCAAACGGATTGAGCCTGATAAGGCATCTGCTCGGTCGCGATATTGAAGCCTCGAGTTTCCTGGAAATAGCCTTTGTAATTCAGTACCTTGGCAGTGTAAGTCGAAGTTTCCTTAGAACTGACAACTGTAAGTTCCATCTGTGTACCAGGCTTGAGCCTCTGCATTAAGAAATTGACATGTGCCCAGGACTTGGGGTGCTCTTCCAAGTCAACTGTATCGCTGGAAAAGAGCTCCTGCTGTTCGTCATCCAGAACAAATTTGACTTGCATAATGTGATCACCCGGTTGGATCTCCAGCATCGTGTCGCCGGCAATGTCGCTGGCTTTGAGTACTTCATTGGTCACCGGGAATACGATTCCCAGTGAATCGATATCGATCGGGCGGTTGGTACCGAAATTGGTCGTGCGACGCGGCAATCTGGGCTGCACTTCAATTTCCAATTGCCGAGTATTGGAACCCTCTTTTCGCTCAATCGAAACGACAGCTGTCTTTTTTTCTCGAGCCAGCATGGCCATGCGTTGCTGAAGTGTAAACGGATCACCAAGCGGCAGGCCATCAATCTGCTTGATCAAGTCACCCTTTTGCAAACCGGCTTTGGCAGCCGGCGAGTCAATCTGGATTCCCTCAATTGGCCCGATTTTCATCGTCAAACCAATCGTCCGCATTGGGTTTGGCGGCAAAGTGCAGACAACCGAGGTGGGCGTTGTTCCTTGCTCACTACCTTCTCTTTCAACGGTTAACTCGACCGTCTGGTCCTGGTTTTGGGAAAGTAGTTTTTGTAGCAGGAAGAGACTGTATCGAGTGTAAGGCTTTCCATTTTCATCAGTCAGGTTCTGGACGATCGACTTTCCGTTGACGGCAATGATTTTGTCACCAGATTCCAGTGGCGGATCAGCAAGTGCAGCCGCCTGGCCTTCCAAAGCGGGTGGCGTTCCGACCAAAACCGCTTTACCCGTAGGTTGAACACCAATCGCCGGCAAGCTTTTGGCGCCTTTGATCTCGATCAAATTCTTCGCCGGTTGAATCGACAAAGTCCTGGGCTGGGTCGCATCGATAGCCGTAGGTTGGCTTGAAAGTTGATCAGCGCTGGGGGCCGGTAGAAACGACATTTCAATCGGCTCATCACCGCCCTCGAAAATAATCGCTTCGGCCATGTGTCCGAACGTAAAGTATTTATTTCTGGTTGATTCGCCACCGATGGACAAAAGAGTAGCAC
>CAZOXC010000153.1:0-6948 GCA_964583205.1 uncultured Pirellulaceae bacterium
GATATGCATGGCAACACTGCGGAAGAACTGTTCGGCGTCAGCACCGCCACCGTCTTTATAGGACAGCAACACACCAATTTTGGAACCGGCGTGGATGTACGAGGACAAGTTCTCGCCTTCGATAGTTTCGAAACTGGAAACTTCGATCTTTTCACCGATCAGTCCGGTTCTCTCAACGAGTTTCTCATTCAGCGGCGCGCCATCGAATTCCATCGCCAGTACTTCATCTTTACTGGCAATACCAGCATCAAGCGCCTGCTGGGCGACTTGATTAACGAATGCGACGAAGTCATCGTTCTTGGCAACAAAGTCGGTTTCGCAGCTCAAGGCCATTACAACGCCCTTGGTTCCGTCACCGTTCTTCAGTGCGACAACGACACCTTCATTGGCTTCACGATCGGATCGTTTGGCGGCGACTGCAGCGCCTTTTTTGCGCAGGAAATCCAGCGCTCCGTCAAAATCTCCGTTGGATTCCTGCAAGGCTTCCTTGCAGTCCATCATTCCGGCACCAGTGGCCTTTCTCAGTTCGGCAACATCTTTGGCTGATGTGGTCATTTATTTTCTAACTCCAAAGTTTCTGGTTGGCTTGTTTGTGAATTCAGCTTTTGTTTGCGTAGATTTGCGCGAATCCGGGATGTTATTCGACAAGCGAAGCGGACCCGGAGTTCGCGAAATTAAATTGGACAATTAACGAGCGACTAGCTACCCGAGGAAGCTTCAGTAGCAGGTGCAGCGGCCGGCTCGGCAGCAGGCTCAGCCGGCTTTTCAGCAGTCTTGCCTTTGTCAGCAGATGGGGTGTCCTTACCTTCGTTTCTGACTTTCACGCTTTTGGCACCTTCGGCCACTGCGTCAGCAATGTGTCGCAGAATCAAGTCGATCGATCGAGTTCCGTCGTCATTGCCGGGGATTGGCAAATCGACATGATCCGGATCACAATTGGTATCGATCAAGGCAACCGTGGTGATTCCCAGGTTGCGTGCTTCGCGGATCGCATTTTTTTCCTTGTTCGGATCGATTACGAACAACGCTTCCGGCAAGCGGTTCATATCACGAATCCCGTTCAAGTTCCGATACATCTTGCGGTACTCGCGATTCAATGAAGACTGCATCTTCTTCGAGTAGGCCTGCAATTCTTCGCCACCGCGAATGGACTCGAGCTCTTCCAGTCGACTCATTCGGGAACGAATCGTACGGAAGTTTGTCAAGCATCCACCCAGCCAGCGTTCGCCAACGAAGGGCATGCCACATCTTTCGGCTTCGCGCTGAATTGCCTGACCCGCCTGACGCTTGGTTCCGACAAACAGAATCAGACTGCCGCCTTCGGCAACACCTTTGAGATATTTTCGAGCCCGCAACAATCCTTTGAGCGTTTCTCGAATATCGATGATGTGAACTTTGTTTTTGCGACCGTAAATATACGGCGACATCTTGGGGTTCCAGCGGCTGGCTCGGTGGCCAAAATGAACTCCCGACTCAATCAATTCCTGTACGACATTATTGTCTGCCATGTAATTCCTCCATTTGATATGCCCGACAAGTGCAGAGTATTGGCAGCCGATTCAGAATCGCGACCCAGCACAGGTAGGTGGTCCTTGAAGCAGAACCACGGCATATCCGGAAACTAAACAAAAAAGGGTGGTCACAGCGACCACCAGACACTTCGAATTTACTGTCTTGACGAAACAGCTTCAATCGCAAACTCGCGGTTTTTAACCTATATTTGAGTCACTCAAACCTATTTCCGACTGGTCCATGCCTTTCTCATCCAAGTTAGCCTCGTTATTGGCGAAGTTCGCCGACTACCGCCATCTGGTGATCGGCGGAGAATTGCAGCTATTGGCCGACCGCAGCACCAGCCTGGAAGACTGCTTCGACAACCTGACTTGTGCGGATTCGAGTCTAAATTCTTCGCGTCCCGAATTAGCTCGGGAACTGGCTTTGCAGATCTGGCACGCGGATGCTGACAAGGGCCCAGACCGCATCGTGACCTGTGTGTGGGTCGAACCGTTGGCCTCCGATGGACAGACTCGAATTCAATTCGCCGCTCATTCTCAGCGAGGAACGGTGATTGCCGAGACCGAATCTCTGTCGATCTGGAACAAGCAGAGCAGTTGGGAGATGGTTGGATTCGCGATCCTCAACATGGTGCAGTCAATGTTCGATGGGCAGAAAAAAGTCTGGTCCAACATTTCGCCAACTTGCCGACTGACCTACCAAAGTGCAACTTGCCCTGAAAACTGGCAAACGCAGTTGCGAACCAACCAACTGGTCAACACTTCCAACACTTCGCTGGATGAGGCAGCACCGTTTATCCTTTCGGGCTCATTCAACCCCTTTCACGACGGGCACCGCGCGATGGCCGAGTACGCCCGGCAAACCTACCATCAGTCAGTGGACTACGAATTGTCAATCACCAACTCTGACAAGCCGCCGATTGACTACATGGAAATCAAGGTTCGCACGCATCAGGAATTCGCGCCCGGACACCTTTGGTTGACTCAAGCACCGACATTTGAACGCAAGGCCAAGCTGTTTCCCAACCGCACGTTCCTGGTCGGCGCCGACACCATCAAGCGAATTGGTGACGCCAGATTCTACGGCAATGATCTGAAGTTGCGTGACAAGTCCATCAGCTACATCAAAGATCGAGACTGCCGATTTCTGGTGTTTGGCCGACTGGCGGAAGGCGAATTCGAATCGCTTGAGAAAGTTGATTTGCCGAAAGTCCTGTTGGGACTCTGTGAAGAAGTCACCGAGGAACAATTCCGTGTTGATGTGTCATCCACCGAAATTCGCAGCTCCGTTCAATGAACGTTTCAGATTGCGCCGAAGAACGGACGATATCATTTGGCTGCAAGTGTGCTAGTTGGTTCAAGCCTGCTATCAAAGCAAGCAGAACTCGTATTCAAAAATTTTCACATCAAATTCCACAGCGAATTTACCAGCGAACACGCCCACCCGCATTGCGAATCCGGCAAACTCCTGGCAGATGAATCGGTCATAGCCGGGCACGTCGAGACCGGTTATATCGAATACCACACTGTGTCGACCACCTAATGTTCGGCAAAACCGGCGATATCCCTTACGAAATTACAAAATTCAACTGACACTCGCTGTGCAACGAGTTAAAATTGGGAGGTACCGAAATTGACGATTTCGATGGCTTCAATTGAGACAGATTTACGGCTCACAGGATTCAATATGTCCAATCTCACGCTGCCGCGTTTGAACCTTGCTCTATTCACTGCTGCAACCATGTTTGCTGCTGCCCTGCTATCCATTCACTCGGCGTCAGCCAATGACGAAATACTGTCGACCAGCCGTGCTCGACAATATGGAATGGAAGTGCAATGGTTCTCGCAAGTGGAAGTCGACTCTTCGTACGGCGAAGTGGTCGAGATGTTTTTGAACGTTGACGAAAATCGTGCGACCACGATGTACGAAATCGTCCACGATGGCAATCGCGAAGTCTACACAGAATTCGATCGAGACCCTCGTGGCAACGTGATGGGCAAGCAGGGAGCCAAAGAATGGGCTGAACTGCAACAATTTATCTTTAAAGAAAAAGGCGTCGACGTTCGAATCGAAGAGTACGTTCGTCCGAAATCGACCCTGTACGCGTTGACCACTGAAGGTGTGGTTCAATCTATCGATGCTGAAACTGGCCGAACCCTCTGGACCTCGGCGATTGGCAATCCAGATTACCCCTCAACGGGTATCGCCGCCAACGATGATTATGTCGCTGTGGTTAACGGCTCGTCCGTTTACTGCCTGGATGCTGATTCGGGGCTGGAAGTCTGGAATCGTCGATGCAAATCCGGTCCAAGTGGTGGCGTGGCGGTTTCCGAAGACTTTATCTTTGTGACACAGGTCAACGGCCGAGTTGAAGGATTCCCCATGAATGAAAATGGGTATCCGAGCCGGAATTTTGTTTCCTTTGGTGGCGCACTGGTCAAACCGCTGGTGACCGACCTTTCAGTTTCCTGGCCGACGACTCGCGGATTCTACAATGTAGGTTCGGCAACAGACCCCAACACTACCGCTTATTTCTTTAAAGCGGAAAGTGAAATCTTGAATTCCGGAGCATTCAACAATGGCCACCTGATTTTCGCTTCGAAAAGCGGCAAAGCCTACGCCGTTGAAGAAGCGTCTGGCGATCTGGTTTGGGAATTTGCTGCCGGTGATCCAATCAGCAAGTCGCCTGTTTCCCTGGGCAACTCTGTATATTTTATTTCCGTCTATAACAACTTGTTCAAGGTCAACGGATCCAACGGCCTGAACGATTCAAAATGGCCACGAAGTATTGGGGATATCAAGTCATTCGTAAGCGCCAGCAATGACACAATCTATTTTCTGTCTGGTGACGGTAGTTTGCTTGGCATCAATCGAGAAACCGGGGGCCGCAAAGTCTCGATCCCGATTGGTGAAGCCGATATGGTGTTTACCAACCACAAAACCGACCGAATCTACCTTGGTACGAAAACCGGTACTTTGCTCTGTGTACGACAATCGGAAAACTACCACCCTTACTTCCATGCGGATGAAGTAGTTGGGGTTGCTGAGAATAAACCCCTGATCGATTTGCCGGCAGCCGCCAATACGGGCCAGCCAGCTGCAGGCGGCGATCCTTTCGCAAATGCCCAGCCAGCCAATCAAGAGGACGATCCATTTGGCAACCCTGCCGAAGAAAACGTGGATCCATTCGGCAACCCAGCCACAGAAGAGGAAGAAGAAGCCGAGGATCCATTCGGTGGCGGCGGTAACTCGGATGAAGAAATCGAAGATCCATTTGGCGGTTAATCTGACTGCCCAATTGACCTTGCCGGTCATCCAGTTAAAACAAAACACTCAGTCGTCTTGTTGATTTTAGCGAGACGGCTTTTTTGTTTGATTTTTTGACTGCCAAAATGGACTCTCCAAAAATAAATCAGGCGCTGATCAGCGTCAGCGACAAAACCGGAATCGTCGAATTCGCGCAAGGGCTTGTAGAATGCGGTGTGCGGATTCTCAGTACCGGCGGGACTGCCAGACACCTCACGGAAGCCGGAATTTCCGTTACCGAAATTTCGGACTACACAGGCTTTCCGGAAATCATGGACGGGCGAGTCAAAACGCTGCATCCCAAAATCTTTGCCGGCATTCTGGCTCGCCGCGATCAGGTTGCTGACGAAAAGATCCTTGAAGAAATGGACTTTGCAACCATCGATCTGGTTGTCGTTAATCTTTATCCCTTCCAGCAGACCATTGAGCAGCCAAGCGTAACTGAGCAACAGGCGATCGAGCAAATTGATATTGGTGGACCCAGTCTGGTAAGAGCGGCAGCCAAGAACTCGAACTTTGTGGCGGTCGCTACCTCTCCCGAACAGTACTCGGAGATCCTCACTCAGTGTCAACAAAACGGCGGCACCAGTCAGACACTTCGTCGCGAATTGATGGCGGCGGCTTACAAGCATACCGCCAAGTACGACGCGATTATCGCTGACTACTTTGCAGCGCCGCAAAGCAATTCCGAACTACCGCACTCGATCAACCTGACCCTGAACCGCCAAACCGAACTCCGTTATGGCGAAAACAGCCATCAGCAGGCGGCCCTGTACTCGGTGCCGAATTTCAGTGGTCCCAATCTGGTCAAAGCCCGGCAAATCCATGGCAAAGAACTGTCCTACAATAACTTGCTGGACCTCGACAGCGCAATCGGAATTGTCAGTGGCTTCACTGCCTCTGCCTGCTGTGTGATCAAGCACAACAATCCCTGCGGCGCGGCCGTGGGAGATGAACAACTGACGGCCTGTCAAAAAGCTTTTGCTTGCGACCCGCTGAGCGCCTTCGGCTCGATCGTCGGTTTCAATCGAAATCTGGATTTTGCGACAGCCGAGTTTCTGGCGACTGGCGAGTTCTTTGTGGAGTCCATCATTGCACCCGCGTTTGACCCGGCAGCCGTCGAAATTCTCACGACGAAACCCAAATGGAAGGCCAACGTTCGCCTGATCGAGATGGGTTCGATCGCCGCAGTCGATTCGGGAATTGAACTCCGCCAAATTCGCGGTGGGTTCCTTGCCCAAACACCAGACGCCAGCGAAAACGTGCAAAACTGGAAGACCGTGACCAGCAACCAGCCAACACCTCAGCAGCGTGCCGAACTTGAATTCGCCTGGGAAGTCGTGCGGCATGTCAAATCCAATGCAATCGTCCTGGTCAAGGACAACGCGACTTGCGGAATCGGGGCCGGACAAATGAGTCGAGTCGATTCGGTTGACTTTTCGATCATCAAGGCCGGTGACAGGGCGACCGGCAGCGTACTGGCGTCCGACGCCTTTTTCCCTTTTCCCGATTCGATCGAAAAAGCTGCGGCCGCTGGAATTTCAGCGATTGTACAACCCGGTGGTTCGGTCAAAGATAAAGACGTAATCAAAGCCTGTGATGATGCCGGCATCCCCATGGTTCTTACCGGCAGAAGGCACTTTAAACATTAGGTGACCAGCTCCGGCGGAACACGTCAGGCGATCACAGGGTCACTCAGCCAAGGTCACTCAGCCAAGGTCACTCAGCCAGCACATGAAGAAACGTGGATCCATTTTGGGCGATACGCCACCCTTCATGACCTGGTCTCTGCGCCACGATTGTCGATTGAAGCAACACTGTGACGTTGCTGATCCGCAGAGAGTCGAACGAGCCCTGAGAACTATCCGCGCAGCCAGCTCAGCTCGCAGCGAAATGCGAGTCGTGGGTGAAGGCCAGGATGCATTTGCATATCAACTTGGTGAAGACCAGGAATTGCGAATCTTTCGCCTCGACGAAGTCAGCCGGGTGCATGGTGAATTCGGATCTATCGAAGAACTCTGCCAACAATGTCCGGCCAACCTGGACTCGTTTGCTGCTGGGTGCTTCGGCATGCTGTTGCAAAATGAGTTTCCCGATATACCGGATGTCAGTCGATTTGAATCAAGC
>CAZOXC010000154.1:0-6922 GCA_964583205.1 uncultured Pirellulaceae bacterium
GGCTTATGCTGAGCGAGGTGTGATCAAGGCCGGTGTTGTTCTCAATCCACTGACCGGTGAAAAATTTTCGGCGGTGGCGGGCGGCGGCGCGAACAGGAATGGTCGGCCTATTCATGTCAGCGAGGCTGCCGATTTGAACGAGTCGCTGGTGGGAGTTGGATTCTACTACGACCGCGCTGCCCAGATGAAAAACACTCTGACGGCGATCGAGAGTTGTTTTGAAAATCAGATTCATGGAATTCGTCGTCTGGGGACCGCTTCGCTCGATCTCTGCAATGTTGCCTGTGGCCGGTTTGGAGCGTACTTTGAATTCGAATTGGCTCCTTGGGATTTTGCCGCCGGGTGGTTGATGGTTGAAGAAGCCGGTGGGCAGGTTACCGATTGCCTTGGCAACCCGCTGCAAATCAAAAATTCCAGCATGTTGGCCTCGAATCGCAAACTCCACCACTCGATGATCCCAATTACCTCGAAGAATTTCGAAAGTTAGGAATACAATGCAGGTCTTACTGTTCGATATTGATGGAACGCTGTTGTTTTCGGGCGGTGCCGGGCAAGTTGCGATGAAGCAAACTCTGCTTGAACTGTACGGCGAAGCGCGGGAGGTTGATATTCCCGTTCATGGGCGAACGGACAAAGGGATCATTGCGGATTTGCTCGAGGCACATGAAGTCGCGGCGAGTGATGCAGAGGTTGCCAGGTTTTACAGTTCCTATGCGCCGCGAATGGAAGCGGCGATGAAGGTTTGTGATGGAAGTCTGCTGCCGGGTGTCCGCGGCTTGTTGGACGAACTTGCACAAGTCGAAGAGTTGGTGTTGGGCTTACTTACGGGCAACGGCGAGGTCGCGGCCAAGGCCAAGCTTGCGCACTTCGACATCGATCACTATTTTCATTTTGGCGGTTTTGGCGAGAATTTTGCCAATCGAAACGACATTGCAGTCGAGGCCAAAACATCAGCTCGGCGAGTTCTGACGGATGCAAACATCTCCGAGTATTGGGTGATCGGAGATACGATTCACGACGTTGCTTGTGCCCGACACATTGATGCCAAGTCGATTGCGGTGGGCACTGGTCGAGTGGATCAGCAGGAATTGATTGCCAGCGACCCGACTTTTTACATCACCGACCTGAGCGAATTTTCTCAGGTTCAAATGGGCATGCAAAATCGTTGAATGCCGTAGTTGATCAGGTTGCCTGGCGGAGCAGTTCTACTGGTTTGTGCTTCTTGGCAGTCTCGGTCAACGAACGAGCATGTTCGCGCATCGTGACAATTGAGTAGTGCTTTTTAAACGAATTCGCGATGAAATCCATAACTCGCATCTTCTTTTCCAGGGATGCTTTCATGCCGGGAAAGAAACCAAGTTCCGGGGCATCGTCGATGGTGAGAAACTCCAATGGATGCAGCAGGAACGAAGGTCGCAATCCGGTGATTCGACATAAGGCGATTGACTTTTTGAGGTAGAGTTTGGCAGCCAGTTCAGAAAACGTAGCCAGGTAAATCAGGTAGCTGGCGTGGATGGGCGTCTTGAAAAAGGGTTTGGTGGTTACGGGGATTTCCAGAATCCGACCCGTATCTGATTTCCAAAAGTAAGGTCGATTGGTACGAAAACCATCTTTGAATTTTCCAAACAAGAGTTTGCGGTCAGACTTTTGCTGCTTGCCAAAATCGGATTTGAGAAAATAGTATGCTCGGGCCAGCGGTCCCAGAAAAGTATTGAACATGGTGGCATCGTATTCGTAGCCTTGTCGAATCAACAAATCCATCAACCGTTCGGAATTGCTGAATCCGGGGCCACGAAATCCAATTGGACGCTTGCCGGTCGCTCCGGCGATCGCCTCTTCGGTGTTGGCGATTTCTTCTTCCAATTCCTTGTCTGAATACAGGTGCAACCAGGGTTCGTGCTTGAACGAATGATTGGCAATTTCGTGCCCGGCATCGACAATCGATCGGAGTGCCTGATGATTCTTTTCCAGGGCCGCGTCCTGACCTACCAGAAAAAATGTAATCTTCATCTGGTGACGGTCGAGGTAGTCCAGTATCCGTGGCACAACGACATCAAAGTAGCTGGGGTAATTCTCCCAGCCTTCATCACCATGGGTTTTCATGTAGGCCCATTTGTTATCAAGGTCCAGCGAAAAACTGGCAATGGGTTTCTTGTTCATGGTAAATGCCGATTTCAAAAGGTGTTTTGGGAGTTTACAAGTTCTGGTTACGATTTTGCTGAATGATGTCTCGATAAAGTCCGGTGGTAACCAGAACGAAACTGAATAGTTGACTGATGCAGGCCGCCATTGGAATCGCAATAATTTCGAATCGTGGATACAGCAGGGCAACAAAGATCAGCATCACAACGATGCCGCTCATCCTGGCCCAAATTCCGCATGCCGGTCTTTCTCTGCCTTTCAGATATCCATCGGTGGCTTGCAGAAGTCCTTTGATCGCTGCGGCCGGAATCAACCACATCGCGAAGGGGATCGAGGGCAAATAGGAATCGCTAAAGGCATACTTGATTAGAAATCCGACCAGAAATTCCATGATCAGACAGGCAACAATCTGAAACAACACCATGCCAACTATGATGGAAGTTGTATTGCGGATCGATGGAACGAAGTCCTTGTTGGCACCGGCATTAAAAGTGAATATCGCAAGTGTATTGGGTGCCATGATCAGCAGAGCCGCGGCCGGGACCGCGACAAAATAGTGACCGGCCGTGACCATGTCCGCCAGAGCCAGCACCAGAAAAATGTCCATGCGATCGAATGCTTCACTGATGATCATTGACAAGGCATAGGGACGGCCTTCATTTAGAAGCTGGCCAGTCCGGGGAAGATCACTTCCGGCCAGATCTGAACGTCTTTCGGCGAGCGCAGCACGAAGTTTCCAACCGCAAAGAGTTGGGAGCAATCCGATGATGCGGGCCACAATGAAAGTTAAGCACGCCAACAACAGGTTGGAAATTCCCAATGCGGAAGCAAGCTCGGTCTGCCAGACGACCAGAATCAGTATTGGAAATGTCACGGTGAACAGCAGGCGATTAATGTTGTATCGAGTGTAGCTTCCCTGCCCTCGGTCGACCGATGAGATGGTGTGATGAACATGTTCAAATGGCAGGAACAGGCAGACCAGCAGGCAAAACGGAATGACGAAGGATTTCCCGATCGCCACAAACGTGATGCAGGAGATCGCCGCAGCGACCAGGCCAGTGAGGACTCCAGTCAGTAGACCGAACTTGATCGCCGAGAGTTTGAGTTGTCGGTTGTTACTTTGTCTTCGAGCCGCATTTCCGGCAAAAATTTCGACAGCGCCCAGCAGGCCGGCATACAGCAGGATGTCGCGAGGAAAATAAAGTGCCGAACCGAATTCGCCTCGACCCTCGGGCCCCAGCATTCTGGCGATAAAGATACCTTGCAGGAAAAACAGCCCGAAGCAGGTGATGGTGGTTGCGAACGAAAACAGGAAGTGTCGTTTGTCTCCACTGAGCAGGCGAGAAAATCGTTGCCGAAGATTCGCGCGCGAGGCGATCATCGGTTCAACGTCTATTCGCGTAGAAACTTCTTCAGTTGACATTGCGACAAGCAAAGTTGAGGAATGGTCAATTCGTGTTGTTTCGCCCGGTGTTGCCCTGGCTAAACGGATCCACGACCAAGCAATGCGACTCGAGCTGTATCGTATAGCAGCTTTAGATCGACTTTCATGCTGGCGTCGTCGATGTACTGTAAGTCCATTCTCATCCAGTCGTCAAAGCTGACTTCGCGACCACCATCCACTTGCCAGTAGCAAGTCATTCCCGGAAGAACATTGAGTCGTCGTCGTTGCCAGCGTTCGCAAGCTACCGATTCAACGACCGGAAGTGGCCGAGGGCCAACCATTGACATCTCACCCCTGAGCACATTGAACAGCTGGGGTAGTTCGTCAATGCAGTACTTTCGAATGACCCGACCGACATTCGTCAGGCGGGGGTCCTCTTCGATTTTAAAAGCTGGCCCATCCTGTTCGTTGAGATGCATCAGCTTCTTTTTGATCTCTTCAGCGTCGACGACCATCGTGCGAAACTTGATGATGGTGAACGGAACTCCGTCTTTTCCTTCGCGACGTTGCAGGAACAGTATAGGTCCCTTTGAACTGGCTTTAATGGCGACCGCTGCGGCCAACATAAAGGGCGAAAACACCAGCAGGCCGCACAATGAAGCGCTGAAGTCGAACAGTCGTTTCAGTTTGGGAACCGAGCGATAGAATTTGATCGTATTAGCACCGTTCGTGTTGGCGTTTACGACTTTGCCAGAGATTTTCTGGTTGCCAGGTTTGTCTTTGCGGCTGACCGTGGAGTCCTGTCCGCCGGCTTCCAAGTCAGCTGGAAAGTCGTCCGGATAAACCGAGATCTCGAAATTGATTTCTAAACCGTGTTCACCTGCCAGATCAACCAACTCATTGGCAATCTTGTAAGCACCGGCTTCCGGTGTGTCGGGCAGAAGAGCGGACAGGTTGCCCTGGAACAGGCCGAGTTCGTCGGTCAGTCGCAAGCGTCCCTGGAAAATCTCAAACAGAAAATCGAGTTTATCGGGAGTCAGTGACTCATTGCCTGCCAGGAATTCGCCAAGGCAGAATTCAATATTTCTGCGGTCGGCTCGAAAACACTCTTTGCGAATTTGCAGCAGAAAGGCTTCGGGATCCATCAACGCAGAAGGCGCCGACTCAACCTGTCTGTTGCGACGGGTGAGACGACTCCACAGGGAGGGTCTTTTGTTTTGGCTGGGGATGATCATTGATTGAGGTTGGCTATTTTTGATTTGCCGGTTGGCGTTTATTGAGCACGACTCCTATCAGCTCAACGTTGTAGTCGACGGCTTTTTTCTGAAAACGTTGTAGCGCGGAAGTATCAACTCCATTGGAATCCGCCACGATAATGGTGCCATCGAGTTGCTGAGCCAGTAACAAGCCCAGATCCAGCTCGCTGGAATGCGGCAAATCGTAGATGATGTATTTGTAGCTCGATTCAAGATCGGCATTCAGAGACTCGATTGCCTCCAATGGCAATTCAAGTGCTTCGTGGTCGTTGATGGCGCCGGCTCTCAGGATGTCCAGATTTTCAACGGAAGTTGGAGCGATCGCATCTTCAGGAGCGACGTCACCCAGCAGCACTTCCACCAGACCAGGTCCGATGGCTTTGCGGCGGATCGGCCCAGCCAGATCAGATTGCACCAACAGAATCGACTCTGAATGCAGGTTGACCATTGCGGCTGCCAGATTCGAAGCGACGGTACTGCGTCCCTCGCGTGTTTTCAAACTGGTGACGCCTAACGTAAACGCGTCGTTGTTTGAGCACCAGGAGCTTAGTCGTCGTCCCAACGAAAGAAAATGCGAACGCAGAATCTTGCTGGGCTTAAGCGGCACTTCGGCTTGTTTAGTTTTTAAAGTTTCCATAGTCGGCAATCGGTGTGAATCTCAGGTTGGTTGTTTTACTTCAATCCGACTCGGCGGCCGGGTGCACGAGGCAGGCTGACCAGGATTGGCAAGTCAATTTCACGTTCCAGGTCCTCATCCTTGTCAACGACGATCTCGCGTCGGCGTCTTTGAGCGATCAAAGCCGCTGCAGTCGCCACCAATCCGGAAATCAGAATTCCCAATGGAGCGATAATGCTGCCGCGAGGTGCAACATGTTTCAGTTTGAGGATCGGCCGGATGAGTTCCACGTTGGAAATTGACATTTCATTAAGTTGCTCCAGAACCGAAGCCTCGCCCAGCTTCTGGATGAATGTGCCCAGGTTCGCCTGGGCGACATCAATATTGGTTTGCAGATCGCGAGCTTTTATTTCGTCGCTATTTAATTTCGCCAGCGTTTCCATTTCGGCCTGGATTTCCCTGTCAATGGCCTCTTTTCCGCCCTGCAGTTTGAACAATTCCGACTTGGCATTCACCAACTCGACTTCCAGTTCCTGAAAAACCGGATTAGCGCCCTTAAAGGTGATTGTGCGGTCGCCGGGATGATTGTCCAGATACGTCGTCAAAGCGTTCACTTGCCCTTGCAAATCAACAACATCGGGATGACTTTCGCGTTTGCGTTTTTTCAAGCTGGCAAGCTGGGCTTCCAGCAGGTTCAACTGAGTTTCCGTGTCGTCCGTTGATTTGCGTTCCATTCCTTCGGTTGGAGCTTCCACTCGAGGATCGATTTTGTCCATTTCCGCTATGAGTTTTTCGACTCGCTTGGTGGCTTCGGATAAATCGACATTGACTCTAGAGGCTCTCAGTTTCAAAGAATCAATGATCTTCTGGCTGGTGGTTTTTGCTTCGTAGATTGAGTAGAAGTTGTTCTGATTGCGAAAGTTCTGCTGTGCCTGGATCGCTGTGTTTCGTCGTTCGACTTCAGCTTGAAACTGAGTCTGGAAGAAGTCGCGTGAATCAACCGTGTTCACTCGGTTGTGCAGGTTGGCATAAACATCCAGTAGAGAGTTGATGATGTCGCGTGCCAGATAAGGCGAACTGGCGGTACAGTAGATACTCACCACCAGCGATTTTTTCTCCGATTCGACTTTGAGATTCTCGGAAAGTTTCTTAACTGCCTTTTCTATCGCCCGGCGTTCCGAGGGCGATTTACCATCATCTTCCTGGATGCCTTCGTTTTCGGTACCGGCTCCCGGTAATTGAAAATTTAAGAAGGCAGGCAATTGATACTTGGTCTTCAGAATTCGATCTGCCCCAACCTCTTCGACGACGCCCTCCAGGACTTCGTTGCTGGTGACCAGATCCATGATCGAACGAATTTCGGATTCCCGTGTATCGGTGATGCCAATGTTTCCACTGGTCGTGATCGTTGGATCAAGTCCGATATTCTGCTGGCCTAAGCGGACGTAGATTTTACCGTCGGCACCGTATTGCTTCGGCCAAAGAATCAAGCCGATTAAAATCAAGATACCGCAGCCAACAAAT
>CAZOXC010000155.1:0-1658 GCA_964583205.1 uncultured Pirellulaceae bacterium
CCAAAGGTCCGGCAGTTTTTCCAATACGCCTGATCAATTCAACAGCTTTGTGCTACTCGGACCCAACCATCTTCCCAGCACTCACCGGCCCAACAAGTTTGCTGGCACTCAACGGCTCGCCGGCCCAACCATTTTCCCAGCACACAACGGCCCGCCGACCCAACCGTTTCCCGGCGCATAACGGGCCAAAGGCCCAGCAGTTTTTCTAGCCCAGCCTGAAGGGCTGGGTAATACCCAACAAAAATTCCAGGGCCAAAGGTCCGGCAGTTTTTCCAATAAGTCTGACCAATTCAACAGCTTTGCGCTACTCAGACCCAACCATCTTCCCAGCATCTAACGGCCCAACAAGTTTGCTGGCACTCAACGGTCCAACGATTTCCCCGGCGCGTAACGGGCCAAAGGCCCAGCAGTTTTTCTAGCCCAGCCTGAATGGCTGGGTAATACTCCAGGCAAAACCACGTCCGTATTCGAAATCACTTCTGAACGGTTTTCAGGCACAATCACTTAAGGAGCAAGCCTCGAAAAACAGAACAGTTGCAGTTAACAATTAGTGAATTCGACACTGCACTTTCAAGTGGGGTAGAAATCAAATTCTACCGTTACCGCTCATGTGGCTACAGACTTCTTTTCCATGCAATAGTCTGCGATTGCTGTTCGGTTGTCTGCCCAAGGTGATGTTTGGTATTATCAGCACTTCACTTTAATCTGTCGCTTTATTACCACCGGAATGTGTTTGACTACAAAAGCTACGGCTCGGTGATCAGCGACGTTATTCGATTTAGGCTGTTACACAAATGGCAAAATTCTTAGCAACCTCCGGAACAAGTTATCACTTAGAAGAGCTCATCAAGTCAGCTACTGAGAGGCTTTGTCTAATAAGTCCATATCTAAAGATAAACGATCGGATCAAACAGTTGCTAGAGGACAAAAATCGCCTCAAGATCGACGTTCGGATTGTGTACGGCAAGAACGAGCTAAACCCAGAGGAAATTAACTGGCTTAGCGGACTCGAGTTCGTCCGAACGAGTTTCTGCCAAAACCTTCATGCAAAATGTTACCTGAACGAAAGTCAATGTATCGTGACCAGTCTGAATTTATACGAATTCAGCCAAGTGAATAACAACGAGATGGGCGTTTTAATTGATCGAGAATCCGATGCTGACGTATATAAAGATGCATACGAAGAAACACAGCGAATCATCCGTATCAGTGAGGAAATTAGACTGTCGGCTCAAAAGATCGTGGACGCTATTGTTGTTCACAATGTTAGCAAGCCAAAGCCCGACGACGGCAAGCTGACTACTTCTAAACTCGCAAAACAGCACAAAATTAAGACTTCAGAGCTTCTTGACCGATTAGTTTCCGGCGGCTTTCTGAGAACAGAAAACGATCGGCATGAATTGACTGAAAAGGGATTATCCGCAGGTGGTGTCCTCAAGAATTCGTCGAGATTCGGGCCGTATTTCTTATGGCCTAAAGAAATTGAAATTCCGGACGCATGAATTGGTCGGACTGGACAATATTTTGATGAACTCAACACCACGTGCAAAGTAGCTGGACCGACGGTGCGAGTTGCGCAAAGCTATCGAAGTCGCCAGAGCGAACTGAATAAACTGCCGGACCTTTGGCCCTGGATTTTTGATCGGATTTTACCCAGC
>CAZOXC010000155.1:1758-6910 GCA_964583205.1 uncultured Pirellulaceae bacterium
GTTGCAGGATTTAGCCTGACCTGGGCAGCCTTGATCATGGGCGGGCTGAGTTGCGTATCGCTGTCGAAATCGCCAGATCAAACTGAATAAACTGCCGGACCTTTGGCCCAGAATCTTGATCGGACTTTACCTCG
Organism: uncultured Pirellulaceae bacterium; assembly: GCA_964583205.1. Lineage (GTDB taxonomy): Bacteria > Planctomycetota > Planctomycetia > Pirellulales > Pirellulaceae > CALMEE01. The sequence goes on from CAZOXC010000155.1 coordinate 1,893, forward strand.
AGAATTAATCAAATAACAATTCGATGATTGCTTTCTGTCAAATAACAGTTGGGCTTTCATTGAAAATTCCAACAGTTAACATGGGGGTTTTCACTTATAAACGACAGAGACCAACATGGGTAAACCTACACGCCAAAAGAAACTGTCGGCAGCCACTGCCGTTTGCTTGGGAATTCTTAGTGACTATCCAGATGGGATGACACTGGACGACGCAGTCGCCGGATACATGCAAATGAACCTGGAATGTGAACGGCGAGCAGTTTGCACTTACCTCCACCGAGTCAAAAAAGCCGGGTTTATCGAGACAAAAGGTATTAACGCCTCGACCACGTACCACATGACCAAAGCCGGTAAGCACGAATTGGAATGGTGGCGAGCTCTGATGGGCTAAGATCGAGAATTCCTGAGTTCCATGATCGACCGCCGACCGGGCGACGCGAATTATCAAAGGGCCGAATGCATGACTGTCAATTGAGCACAGATTGCAATCGTGTATTTACTTTTCCAGACAGTTCGTGCTGCTGGTTCGCGTCGTCAACGCTGTTAGCGGTTGGCCTTGGTCACTCCTTGATTGCGAGCAGAAATGGCTAGCCTGAGTGCTTCTTTGTCACCGTACTTGTGACAGGAAAAACTACGCGTCTTTCGCTTGCCGGCGCCATCAGTCCATTGGGCAACCCAGAAATAGTATGTGTATTCATACTCGCCACGCACGTCGATATGCTTGATTTGCCTGACCCCGACCATTCCCGATCGATTGCGGATTGATGGTCGCCTGGAACGCTCGCGAGTCGAGAATGGTGGCAAGTAATCTTCGATTCCATCGCGAAAGGCTTTAGCATGTTGCAAAGCAGCTCGCTTGCCGCCGTATCGATTGTCAGCAAAGAATTTTTCCCAGCGTTTTCCTCGCCGTTGGATGCGAACTTCCCAACCGCAATTCAAGTTCCCCGAAGACGAGACTACTTCGATTCGTGAAATATTGCGTTTGGGATTTTTTCTGGCCATTCAGACAAAATATCAACTGGCGGCCGAAAAATAAAGTCTTCGCTATTGGGCGCTGGAACGATATCCGTTGGGACCACCTGAAATGGTTTTGCCCATTCCCAGTGGCCAAGCCGCGGTTTGAAATCCTCGTTCCCGCAGAACCTGTTTGAGCTGATTGAATTCCTCAAAACTATCCGAATAAACCCAGATCGAAATAGTCGTCTTTTGCGGATCCAGTTGAGACAATCGCTGCATGAATGGTGAATCCGGTTGCAAAGCCTTATCCGTAGACTCGCCCAGATTGTCGGCCGTCGGCAGAATCACAAACCGCTGGAATTCAACCGATCGTTCCTGGATTGGACCAAGCTCGGTGACTTGCTGGCGATTGCTGGCAGACAAATAATATTGCAGCCGAAACTGTTCGATCGGACCGACTGTTTCGACGGTTTGCTCTGCGTTTTTTAACTTCTCAGCTTTCAACTTCCATTCGCTGCGCATCAAGCCTATCAATTCATTGATTGGCACCCAAACCAATCGTCCATTGAGAACTCGACAATGAATTTCATCGCGAAACACGGTTCGGGCGAGCGGAGTTGGGTAATGGACGATGGACTTGGCTTCAGTTTTTGCAACTGATTGGACCGCACTCAGTTCGGATTCCAACAATCCCAACTGATACTCAAGCCTCTGGCGCTGCTGCAGAGTTTCCAACTGCTTTTGCTGCTCTTCATCATGCTCTGCCATCCGGGTTTTCGTTTGTTGGCGGATTTCATCAAGCGCGATCAGCATTTTGTGTCGCTGGTTAGCCAGTGAATTCAACATGTTGTTTTCACTCAGAGTTTTGGCTTCAAGCTGCTGAATGCTGCTAAGCAGTTCCTGAGTTACCGATTGTTCCTGAGCGATCTGCTCCTGCATTTTCAGGATTTTTTCGTCCAACTGCGTATCTATAGCAACAGCTTTTTGACCCAAGCTGGCACCTGCGTGAGCGCCCACGATCACAACCAGGATGATCAAAATCCCAACCAGATTCGCGACAATGTCCAGAAAGGCATCGTGTCCGGGCGATTCCGTGTTGTTGTTTCCGCTGCGCGATTTCTTACGGTAAGCCATTATTCAAACTCCAGCCCACTGTTACGCAACATGAACTTCAATTGTCGGAGATGTTGGTCGCCACCCTCTCCAACTTTCGCCTCGATAATCGGTTTCCAATATCCGTTCGAGCCAGCGATTCCCCACGAGTCGATCACGGTCCAGACAGATTGCACAAACTGATCAATTGATCCTTCGACTGAACCCGTCAGTGGAATTTTGAACGAGGGCAGACTGGAATATTCGCCCGCCACAATCAAAATCTCATCTTCATTGCAGACGATCTGGATTGGCCGTCGATATGCGGTTGCTCGACTGGTCGACGAGGGCAGTGCCCAGTTCGAGCCACGATTTTCATGCGTTGCCGCACTTGGCGAACTGGCACTTGCAGAACTACCACCTGGTCCATGCGTGGCTTGCGAAGTCCCTCCAGAATTTGAGGAACTGGCCTGCCTGAACCGGGAGTTTTCAGATTGTGTATCGTTACTTTCTCCAAACCTTCCTCCACCATTGAGCGTGGAAGCGTTTGAGTCTGAGTTGTGCTCGGCAAGCAGTTGACTTAATTGACTTTCGCTGGAGTTTGCACGGCCGCCGGTTGACCCAACCTGATTGCTGCTAAACTCTGCCTGACCCGTTCCCGTTCCTGCGGAGCCAGCTACCTGCGCAACCGCAGATCCGATTTTTTGAAACTGCTGGCCCTGTGCCTGCATTTGCCGAACCACATTGGCTTGCATACGAATCGAGTCATTGATTGCCACTTGTAACGCTTCAGCCAGTTTCGGGTCCGGCTCGCCGTAATTGAGTTTCTTTTCGAACTCGATCAATTCATACCCGAACTCGTCATCCCAATTCAACATTGCTCGACGGGCCAGTGCAAAATACCCTTCTCCGCCCGGCCGAATCACCAGCAGCGGATAGGCCGAACCGTTTTCGCCCGTCAATCCCATCCGGCTCATGTGCTGGCGAATCGCCAACAAGGCTGTATCAAGTGGATTTCCTGACAGCAACGGCAACGTAAAGTCAGATTGATCAAGTTTGATATCGTAGGGCTGCAGCACAAGCCCATCGGGGGTGCACTCAACATAAATCGGTTTCCGCCCGGTTCCGTTGCCGCCTTCGTATGGCACAAGTGAGTACTCATCGCGTTGATTGGCAATTTCCCGCCGCGAGTTTTCAATCTCTTCGCTGGTAGAATCGATTGCCTCGGTGAGGTCCTCAATCAAATCCTGCTGCACCACCAATTCTGATTCATCGGGAGCTTCCTGGACCGACTTCAAGGTCACCAATTCCTGTTCAAGAGTCTCTCGAAGCTGGCGGATTTCTTCTTCGACGTGCCCGCGTTGAGAAATTTCACGAGACAACTGTTGTTGCAATTGAGGCCGCTGCTTGGCGATCAAATCGTTTTTGAGTTGCTGGTCTTCCAGCTCGAACTGCAGCTCTTCCAACTGGCGTTGCCCGGCTGCTTCGGCCTCGACCACCTCGGCAGATTGCGTATCAGCCGCCTTGACTGCCAAAACGAGCAGGACGATCAACACACCCATCGTGCAGATCAACACAGCCAGGAATGGAAACAAACTTACCGGAGCTTCGTCGTTGCGGTGCCGGCGAGACATCAGGCCGCTCGTTTGTGTGGAACGATAATCTTGGAATCGATAATCTGCTGCTGCTGTTGTTCAGCCGTTTTCATTGCCGGTGACTGTACCATTCGATACTCAAGCAGCCTGACAGCTGTCGCAAGTTTCTCGGACGCATCAATCAAGTCCGACGATTCTGGCAGCGTCTTCATGTATTGCAACAAGTGCTGTTGAAGCTCTCCAACGGACTTGAACTGCTCCGCTGCATCAACAATCGCACCGGTTTGTCGACCGATCTGCTCATGCTGGCTGGATACTTGCTGAGTCAGGTACGACAAAGAAGCTTGCCACTGACCAATTCGTTTTTCCAGAGATGAATCCGCTTTTTCGATCGAGCGAGAAATCTCATGGCGAAGATTGTCGGTCGATTCCGCCATCGCGGCACTGATTTCTTCCTGAGCCGCTTGTTTGGCAGTACCAATCGACTCCAGCCAGGAGTCCTGAGCGGATGTGATCGTGTTGTTCCACAAATCACACTGTGTTGTCACCAACTTTTCGGTTGCCTGTATCAACTCGCCGCTCATTTGTTTCAGCATCCGAGTAAACTCGTCTTCGCGTTCGGTCTCGAGTTCAAAATACTGATTTAATTCCAACTGCGATCGCTCGTTAACGCTCACCAGCAACTGGCTCTCAAAGCGAGTCGCCAGGAACTGCAGGAACATCAGGATGATCGATAGAGTCAGTGCCAGAGCAGTGGTATCAAATGCGATGTACAGACTTCCTTGCAGCCCTGCCATCATGGACTGAAAATTCTGGTCGTCGCCGACCGAGATTCCGCCCAAAGCATCAGAGATTCCCAGAACAGTTCCCAGGAAACCGAGCATCGGTGTGGCCCAAATCAATATTCGGACCAGCGAGTATCGCTCATGTTTGGTATCGTGATCTGAATCGGCCAGATACTTGAGTTCGTCATCAAGACCGCCTGCACTTTTATGCTGGCGAATGTATCTCAACCCAGCGTGAAGCCGCTTCCACAAGTAAAAGTTTTGCAACCGGCGTGGGATTGCAAACAGTCTTTCTTCCAGCTTGCTTACTTGGTCCAGCAAATCCTGTGCTGGCTCAAAGGCAGCTTCTTCATCAACGTTTGATTCTTCATTTGATTCTTCGAGGCCATCTTCGCCCTCGACTCGCTTACTATTCGAGCGACGTTTGGATGCTGGCTCGCGGAATGAAATACGTGCCATCGATCGAAACTGGTCGATCAACTCGCTGCCAGCAAGCAGCAGTGCGGCCAGTCCAATGAGGAACATTGCCGTGGTCACCTTGGAAACCGGATGGCCCACGACGTATCGTGTCAGGTAATCGTTTTCGATT
>CAZOXC010000156.1:0-6906 GCA_964583205.1 uncultured Pirellulaceae bacterium
GTTTCAACCCAGTCGTAAAACGGGTAGGGCTTATTCAGCCGAGGTCCATACTGCTCGATGCGGCGGCGGAAAATGTATTGATTCGGGTTAATTTCCAGAGCCCGACTCCAGTGTTTGGCAGCCAGCTCGAAATCGCCCGGGCTTTGATCCCGATCGTATCTCATGCGATAGGCAACTCCCAAACGAAAATGCAGTCTGGCGTCCGAGTCATGATCGGCCAGCATTTTTTCGTAGCCTGAGATCACTGAGCCCAGATCCATTTCACCTTCGTGGAACTTCAACTGGTTATCGACTTCAGAAAATTCAGTTTCACGAGCACTGACTGGTTCGGCCAGTTCCGTTGCAGGTTTACTCAACCAGGACTCAAAAAACTTCTCGTCGGCTCGATGCGCGACAACTCGCAAGCTCTCATCCAATGGAATTATGTAGGGCACCGCTACCAGTTCCAGTTCGCAAATCGAGTCCTGCAGAATCACCATGTCAAACTCTCGCCATTGCTTATACAAGCGGGCTCGTTCGGCATGCTGTTCCTGCACAACGGCCAAAATCTGCACTTGATCGCCACCAAGTTCTTTGAGCATTTTGTACCAGACCGGTACAACTCGTCGGCAACCCGCTCACCAGGAAGCGAAGTGAATCAGGACCGTCTTTTTTCCATGAAAGTCGTTCAGTTCATGTGCTGCACCATCCATAATGCTGGGCAACTGAAAGTTAGGATGGACCTCGCCGACTTTGACCGGATACTGAGCTTCCAGTGAATTGCTTGAAACAGCGACAACCATCGTACAAATCAGGAATCGCAAAAGGCTTGCATGCCTCATCGAATATCCCCTTAAAAGTAGAATTGAGTCAGAAGAATACTACTCTCAGTCTAACTCCAACCCGGCATCGGCACGAGGCAGGTCTGCAAGCGATTCCAATCCGAACAAATCGAGAAACCGGTCCGTCGTTTGATAAAGCTTCTCGCGAGTCCCTTTGACATTTCCGGCAATTTCCAGCAACTCGCGTTTCACCAGCTGATTCAACGTGGAACCGACGGAAGCGCCTCGCAGGACTTCGATTTCTTTTTTCCCAATTGGCTGTTTGTAAGCAACAATACTGAGAATATCGATCACCGACTGGCTGAGCTTGGCCTCGCGGACTTCGCCATAAAATTTTTGGCGAATCGGTTCGAATTCTTCCAGCAATGTTAACTGCAAGTCGTTGCCATCGCGGGTAATGCGAAAGGGCGAATTGCTGTTTTCATATTCTTGGTTGAGTTCTTTGGTGATCGCGTCGACTTCTTTGGCGGAAACATCTCGCAAATGCGAGGCGATTTTTCGACTGGTCAGCTTTTCGCCTCTGGGTGATCCGACAAAAAGAACAGATTCTACAATCGTTTTGGGACTGACGGGGCAAGCCAAATTGTCGGCCGCAGCATCTTCGCCGGGATCACTGTCCGAGTCCTCGACAAGTCCCGTGTCTGCCAACGCAACCTGATCCGGATCCGCACCGACCGCCCGGGCATAAGCTCGCCCCAGATCATCAAGCGAAAATTCCTGCTCCAACTCAATCTCAGCTTCCGACTGATCGTCTTCGGCTTCATCAATTTCGCCCAAGCCCAATTCATCGCTGCTCAGAGTCTCATCGAATTCTGGCTGGCCAATGTCGTCAAATTCACTTTCAGGGTTTTCCGGCATGGTTTCAGCTTAGGTAATTTATTGATGCTCCTTCAAGTGCAAGCTTGAGAATTATCGATCGATTCGTGACAGGCGAGTTAGGTTGGCTTAGAATTCGACCTGTTGCTTTTACCCAGTTTAAAGTTGTGGACTTGCTATGCCTGCTTATCTTCGTTTGTCACTGGTTTTCCTGCTGGCTCTGGTCCAGATTCCAATCGTCGAGGTGCTCGCACAAGACCAGAGTGCTTACTCGACCTCAAAGAAGAACATGGTTGCCTCCGTGAACCCGCTGGCAACCCAAGCTGGCTTGGACGTACTTGCCGATGGCGGGAACGCGGTTGATGCTGCAATCGCAACGGCTTTCATGCTGGGTGTCGTCGACACGTATAACTCGGGGATCGGCGGCGGATGTTTTATTCTGATTCGTACGGCCGAGGGAGAGATCATTGCGATTGACGGAAGAGAAATGGCACCCGCAGCCGCGGATCGTGACATGTATCTACGAGAAGGCAAACCTGATCCCTTGCTTAGCCAAATCGGCCCGCTGGCAGTCGGAGTGCCGGGCGCTCTCAAGGCCTACCATGAAGCAGCCAGTGAATTCGGCAAATTGGAATTCAGTCGATTGATGGAACCGGCAATCGCAACGGCCGAAAATGGTTTTTCAATCAGCAATACCTACGCCGGTCGACTCAAATCCGCGCATCAATGGCTGACCAAATTTCCTGGTTCGAAACAAGCTCTAACGCATGATGGCGAAGCATTGTCGGCGGGCCAGAAGCTGGTCCAACCGGACCTTGCCAACACTTACCGCTCTATCTCTGAACAGGGAATCGAATATTTTTATCAGGGCGAATTCGCCAAGCAGGTTGGCAATTGGATGAAAGAAAACGGCGGGATCATTACCGAAGCCGATTTTGCAAATTACATCACTCAGCGGCGGGAGCCAATACTCACTACCTATCGAGATCTGGAGATCATTGGATTTCCCCCACCGAGTTCGGGCGGTGTGCATGTGGCTCAAATCCTGAATATTGTTGAACACTTCGAAATTGCCAAACTTCATCAGGACAATCCGGGCAGTGCCAAGCATGTGGTTGCCGAGGCCATGAAGCTGGCATTTGCCGACCGCGCCCACTGGCTGGGTGACCCGGACTTCGCCAAGGTTCCTCGAGGCTTGATCGACAAGACTTACGCGAAAGAACTCGCCGCCAGGATCAATTTGTCAAAATCAACAACCATCGAAAAACACGGCATGCCGCCGCTTCACGACAGCGACTTCTTCAAGCAAAAACATACCACACATGTTGCCGCCGCCGACTCGCAAGGCAATTGGGTCGCCATCACTACTACACTGAACACCTCATTCGGTTCCAAAGTGATTGTGCCGCGCACTGGTGTCATGTTGAACAACCAGATGGATGATTTTTCCGCGGCACCAGGGACTCCCAACTCCTACGGATTGATTGGGACCGAAGCGAATTCGATACAACCTGGCAAACGTCCTTTGTCCAGCATGAGCCCGACCATCATTTTGCAGGACGGCCAGCCGGTGATGACCATCGGCGCTGCAGGAGGCCCCAGAATTATCACTCAAGCAGTTCTGGGAATTATTCGCACATTCGATCTGGAAATGGATTTGCCAACGGCCCTTTCCAATCCTCGATTTCATCACCAATGGGCGCCCGATCGATTGAGCATGGAAAACGGAACTCCCGCTGAGCAAGTCGAATACTTGCGAGGGCTGGGGCACGATGTGCAACTGTCTGGCAACGCGGGTACCTGCCAGGCAATCTATTTTGACCGGCAAGCCAAGCTGTTTCACGGCATGTCGGATCCTCGAGTTGAAGGCAGTTCCGGCGGCAATCAATAGTTGGGTTATATGGGCTGGGTTAAATGTACCGCCATAAATTCATCTGGAAATCTATCTGAAGACCTTCGACAAGAGTTTTCATTTTGCGCGTAACCTACGCTTCAGCATCATGCCATGCCACCAAGAGCATTGCGTGCCTTTACAGGCATTGCGGCATTCCGCAAATAAAACAATTGTTGGAGTTATTTTTCGATGTCGAAAAGAAAACAAAACTTTATTGATTCAGCTGTTCAAGGCCAACTTGTTCGCAGAATCATGTTGCATTGGGTGGCATTCTTTGCCGTCTTGATGATGTGTGTCGTATTCATGCAAATGTTACTGGGCGATCCGGAGATGACTCTTACGGACAGAATCATGGCCCCCATTCGGCAATACATGCTGATCGGCCTGATCATGCTCTCTTTGCTGCCAGCTTTCATGTTGGATACTGTTCGATTCAGTAACCGGTTTGTAGGACCGATCGCACGGCTGCGTCGCGGTTTACGTGAACTTGGCGAAGGCAAAGACATTCAAGCTCTCAAATTCCGAGACAATGATTTCTGGGCAGAAGCTGCCAACGAATTCAATGTGATTGCCAATCGGCAAAAGGAATTGGAGCAAGAAATTGCTTCGCTTCGCAATTCAGCCAAAAAAGAAACTGTCTAACCAGTTGTTCGACTAAACAGATACTGGTGCCAGTCGCCAGATCATGACGTTGGCGACATTTTGGTAGTCAGCGACGGTCTTGAATACTGCGAAAGCTTCGCGAGAGAATCAGATGCATTTTCACAAACAAACAAAAAGACTCGGTGGACGGAAGACTCGCCGCGGCGCTGCGACGATCGAATTGGCTGTGTGCCTGCCGGTAATGGCGTTGATCGTATTCGGTTCACTTTCAGGCTCGCGAATGATCTTTTTGCGTCAAGCCTGTGTGCAATCGGCTTACGAAACCGTTAAAGAATCGATTCACGTCAACGGCTCTCAGGCGAATGCGATCGCTAGAGGCACAGCCGTACTGGAATTTCGAAATATCCAGGATCACACGATCCAGTTTTCACCTGCAAATGTTGAAAACCTTGCGAGGGGCACCCCTGTTACCGTGACCGTCACGGTTCCCGGACAAGCGAATTCATTGTTCGCATTCGGCCCCTTCGGTCGCACGAGCATCCAGGCCAGCGCGACAATGCTCAAAGAATAAACAAGTCATACTGCCAATTCAGTTGTTGGATCCACAATGCTAAATACAACCTGTCCACACTTCCAAACCAAACAAGGTTTCTGCGGTCGCAAAGGTCGCCGTCACAACCAGCGTCAAGGGGCGATGTTGGTGATGATTGCAGTCGTGATGATCATCTTCATCGTTGGCGCAATGTTTTCGATCGACGTCGCACAGATCCATATGGTTCGAGCCGAATTGCGTACCGCAACTGATGCTGCGGCTCGTGCCGGAGCCGAATCACTGGCCCGAACACAAGATCCTGACGCTGCCGTTCAGGCAGCCATCGATGTGGCCGCACAAAACACTGTTGCGGGTCGAGGTCTGGTTTTGACGCCTCAAGAGATTTTCATCGGTGGAACGGTTGAACAAAGCGACGGCAAACTCGTGTTTGAAGAAGACGCGCAACCATTCGGAGCAGTTCGAGTCATCGGGCGACGCGACAATGGTTCAGCCCAGGGAAGCGTTCCACTACTGTTCGCCAAGATCTTTGGTATCACCGACTTTCAACCAGTACAAGTTGCTACAGCGTCCGCAACCGTGCGTGATATCGCGCTGGTGCTGGACCGATCGGGATCGATGAATGCTCAAGCCAACGGTACTACTCGAATTGAAGCTCTCAAGAGAGCTGTTGATGTGTTCCTGAGTGAAATTGAGCTGACCAGCCCGAACTCAAGAATCTCCTTGACGACCTACTCGACGAATTCCACCAGAGACATCGCTCTGACTGAACAGTTTAATACAATTCGAAACGAAGTTGATCAATTGCCGGCACAAGGCTTCACCAACATCTTCGAAGCTCTGCAACAAGGAAGTGATTCACTCGAGCAAGATCAGCTACGACGACGCTTCGCGGAAAAAACCATCGTGTTGATGACCGATGGAAATTTCAACGTTGGCGGGAGTCCTGTTCCAAGTGCCCGAATCGCGGCTGATCGCGATCAAACAATACACACCATTACGTTCAGCGACGGTGCCAATCAGCAAGCCATGAGAACGATCGCCAATATCGGTGAGGGCATTCATATCCATGCTGACGATGGCGATGATCTGGCCGAAGCATTCCAAGAGATCGCTCGCACACTTTCAGTACTCCTGGTCGAATAGTTGACTCGATTCACTTACACCTTCAATCGAACATTTAGCACAGAACCATTTAGCGCAGAGCCATGGAACCCAAAAACAACTTAGAGCAACACGCAGCCCGTCGGCGCAATCGACCGACCAATACTCGCACAGGTGTTACCGCCGTTGAATTTGCATTGGTATTCCCAATCCTGATGCTGCTGGTATTCGGTTCCTACGAACTTTGCCGAGCCAACATGGTTATGCAAACCAGCGAGGCCGCGGCCTACGAAGCAACTCGCGTCGCCATCATCCCAGGTGCCAGTGTCGCAGAAGCTGAAGCAGCGGCTCGGAAGATTCTGGGTACTGCCGGTGTTCGCCAGGCACAAATCACAATCACTCCGCCAAATCTGGATATTGAATCGGATGCCGTCAATGTCTCGATTTCGATCAACTTCACTGACAACTTCATCCTGGCCCCGTTGTTCATGGGGCGAGAACCCTTCGTTCGCCGATGCGAGCTGCTGCGGGAAGGCCTGTAAACTCTGGCGAATGGAACTCGATCACTCGCCACAGAACTCAATTGATCGTCCTGAAGTCCGCAAGCTCAGTTGATTTTTCTGTCACTCCTCAACAGCCGCCCGATGCGGCTGGAACAACGTCGCCTGTTGATGGCGCTGAGTCCCATGCAGTTCCTTGATCGACTGATAGATCTCGAACTGCGAGCGAAAAGGTTTGCTACCTGACTGTCTTTGATACGTTCCATCCGGTCCCAGCACATGGGACCTGACATTGTCCTGGAAGTAGCACTTCAGCATCGCGATCAGACGATTCTTGATCGCTGGCGATTCAACCGGAATCAACAATTCGACTCGACGATCGAGATTTCGAGTCATCCAGTCAGCGCTGCCAAAGAACAATTTGTGTTCGCCTCGGTTATGAAAGTAAAACAGCCGAGCATGTTCCAGATTCCGGTCAACGATACTGTTAACCTTAATGTTGTCACTCAGGCCGTCCACACCGGGAATCAGGCAACAAATGCCTCGGATGTTCAACCGGACTTTCACGCCAACCTGCGAGGCCTTGTACAAGTGGTCAATCATTCGCTCGTCGGTCAG
>CAZOXC010000157.1:0-6889 GCA_964583205.1 uncultured Pirellulaceae bacterium
CTGTACGGGTCATCTGCTTTGGCTGGTAAGAAACAACATTAACTGTACGAGTCTTAGGAACTGTACGCCACTTGGTCACGCTAACCATACGCTCTCTTTGTTGCGTTTGGTAAGTAGTAACGTTGTAGGTACGAGTCTTTGGTACAGTGCGATACTTAGTAACTTTAACAACTCGTGTGTTTTGTTGCGGTTGCATTTCGTTAATGGTAACCGTACGAGTTTGAGTTTGTGGTTGCATAACAGTCACGTTGTATGTGTACTGCTCTGGAACCTGACGCTGACGAGTCACAGTGTAAGGAACTTGTTCCTGAACTTGGTTAGGAACCCAAACACGTTGTGTGTAGGTTTGTGCACAAGCGTTACCAGCTACAGCGTAGCCACCACCACCGTAAACAACTCCACCACCAGCGTATCCGCCACCGTAGCTGCCGCATCCGCCACAACCATTGCTGACAGCGTAGCCACCGCAACCAGTGTTGCAGCCACCACAGCCAGTGTTACAGCCACCGCAACCAGTGTTGCAGCCACCGCAGCCACCACAACCGTAGCTAGAACCGCCAACGCCGTATCCACTACCGTAGTAGCTTCCACCACCGTAAACAGCACCACCACCACATGGGTTGTAGGCAGGAACAGATACTTGACGCTCTTCCCAGCGGCCAGCATCGCGACAAACAGTGCGATACATGGTTTCCTGGTAAGATTCGCAACGCATGCGAGTGCCAGTACGTTGTTGTTGAGTCGCAACCATAGTTGTGTACGACTGCTCAACTTGACGTGGAACGCTAACCATAGTTGTGTAGGTTTGCTGTACGTCTTCTGTGTAAGCTTCGCTTACGTTGTAAGTGTCAGTCTTCTGTGTGACGACTGGAACTTGCTCCGTGTAAGGCTGAGCAACTTGCTCAACATACGACTCTTGAACATTGTAAGTTTGTTCTTGTTGAGTCGTCACTGCTTCCATCACAGTGTAAGTCTGAGGAATTTCCTCGGTGTAGTTTTCGCATACTTGGTAAGTTTCAACGCGAGATTGCTGTTGAGGAACTTGTACCGTGTAAGTGCGAGTCTTTTGTTCCTGACGAGGAACCTGGCGATAGACAGTGTAAGTGCGAGTCTTTTGCTCTGTACGGTATTGCGTACGAGTGACAGTTCGCATTTCTGTCGCCATCTGATTTGTGTAGACCGTTCGTGTTTGATACTGAACTGTTGGTCCACAAGCGTTTCCGCCATAAACGTTACCGCTGTTGTAAACGACGCCGCCACCGTTGTAGCTGCCGCCGCCGTAATAAGCAGTTCCGCCATAGCCATAAGAGCTACTACCACCGTAATAGCCACCACAGGGATTGGCATAACCAGTTGCACAAGGGCTTCCACAAGGACTAACCACTTGACCGCAACCGCATCCATCCGCGTTCACAGCAGATGTTGCAAAAACCATCAGGGCAATTGCAACACAACTTAGAACATATTTGGTCATCAAAAACCTCCTCGATATCGAGACTACGAAAAAAAACCAAATCTAAATTCTGAATGCTCTAACAATGCCAACAGGGCCACAATTTTGTCGAGACATTTTTCCAGAAAATTGGCAGGTAAAAATTAATGCGAAATCCATTTCAGCAGACCGTGGATTCCATTCGCGCGGTGTTCTTCACGTTGTAATTCAAAGTCGATTTACATCAAAATTGACTTACCGATCCAGCTAACGGACCTAGTGAGTTCAAAAGTAGGTTACAGCACCGTTAATAAGCTTTTTACCTACCCAGTTTGAGCATTTTAATTTCGCTAACCTCACTGTCAATCAGCCAACCCTTATTTTCACGAGTAAAACTCACAATCCTTGAAAATTACCAAGCCATTGTAGATTTCCGAGTCAACCAAGATGTGAAAGGGGGGCTAACCGCCGTTCAATCCCTTAAAAAGGAGTTTTAAACGCCAATATCGCGAATATACCGCCACAGCGGAATTAATCATCCTCACCCAACAATTCGCGCCAAAACTCCTCCAGCTCTTCCAGTTCCTCTGCAACCGCGTTAACCGGGAAATCCTCATCGTCTACGACTTCCAAAGGTTGCTTAAATTCCTCGCCATCTACCGTCAGCGTAATCAAGTAGGTTCCGCTGGCGATCTGGCGACCTCCGCCGAAATTACGGAATTGTCCGGTCGCTCTTCCACGCTGTGCTCGAGACAAATTCCACTCGATCACATGTAGACCCAGTCCAGTCTCCGCTTCAAACTCGCGAATCTCTTCGCCTCGGATGTCGGTAATGACTACCGTGGCCGAGTTGGCACGTTCCCCAATCGAATACATGATTCTGGTTCCGTTGTAGGGATTTTGGCCGGAAAACTGGTTGCGGTCGATCGAACCTCGTTCGTCACCACGGCTACGTTTGACAAAAGTCTTTGGCCGGTAAAGTGCTGCTTTTGCGTTTTTGGCGTCTTTGTCAATCTGCTGTAGCAAGCTGACATCGGCAATCCATAAACTTCGGCCATGAGTTGCGGCAACAATTTCGCCAGCCGTTGGATGCACGGCGATCTCGTGAACGGCAACAGTCGGCAAGCCTGAAAGTTTGGTCCACGATTCACCTCGATCAATCGAAACCCAGGCTGAAAATTCACAACCTAGATACAGTACATCTTCATTTCTGGCGTCCTCTCGAATGACTCGAGTCGATCCTGCCGAGGTTGGCAAGTTAGCTCGAATACTCTTCCAGGTTTTCCCAAAGTTCTCACTGGCGAACACGTATGGCTCGTCATCGTTACTGCGGTGGCCATCCAAAGTCAGATAAACTCGACCACCTTTATATCGCGAGGCTTCGATCGAGCTTACCCAGCGTGGGCCAGGCACCAACTCGGCAAACGAACCGGAGCTTTTGATTTCAGCTTTCGAATCGGAAGAGTCATTGGCCGCAACGGCTTCCTCGGTTGCCGAGTCTAGTTTGGCCGAGAACCCGAATGTGAAACGTCCGCCGCCAATGTCGGCATCGCCTTCCATCGAGCCATCTTTTAACTCGCCGTCAAATTCGATGCTGCTGCGAGTGGTCTCGACAAAGAACGAGATCGAGCCTTTTTTCGCATCGTACTCGCCCTCGGTGACCTCGCCATTCAACCTTTCAGATTCAATCGAACCACCAGTGATTTTGCCTTTACCATCGGTTTTGAATTCCATGGTAAAGTTAGCTTGATCACCTGTGAAAAATTCCGAATCAAACTCGCCACTCCACTTGCCGCCGACAGGATCATCTTTCATTGCCACATCAGAAGCAGAAGCTTCGTTCTCAGCCGCTTCCTGTTCAGAAGATTGGGCAGTGCCTGATTGTTCTGTTTGCGAACTGGATTCGTCAGCTTGACTGGCATCTGATTCTTGACTGGCGTCTGCTTCGTTCGCTGCATCCGCCGCGTTTGCAAACGGCCGATCGAAAGTCGCTTCAAAGTCAACTTCGACTTGCCCGTCATTGACTGAAATTTTTCCAGCCAACTTTTTGTCAGAAACCATCTTGGCAGTTACTACTGCACCAAAATTGACATTCTGCATATAGCATGAGAATGTCTTTCTTTCAGCGAGATACTGGCCTTCGGCAAGTTCAGCGTCACCCTGGGGCGTCGAGGAAGAACCGACAACCGTTCCATTGGCATTAAACGTCAGTTGCATTTCAAATTCGGACATCGCTTCCGGAATTTGATCGCTAATCAACTTGCCAGTCCAATAACCTGACAAATTCGTGACGCTGTCGTCATCCTGCAATTCGCTGGACACAGAAACGTACCCGGCAGCAGCCGAGACAGGATCCTGCTTGTCCCGAGTAGCTTCGAATTCGATTTGGAAGCGGCCGGCAAAATCAAGCTGGCCGACGATCTTGCCATCAGTCAATTCACCTTCAAAAGTGGTTTCGCCACGCTCATTGGCAATTGAAATCAAGATCTTCCCGGTTTCCTTGTCAAAGGTGCCGGAAGAAATTTCCTGCTCGCCTCGACGCGAGTTAAACGAACCCGAAATCTTTCCTTCGTCGTCCATTTCCAATTCGAAGGAATTACTGGTGCCGCCACGAGGAACTCGATCAGATATCAACTGAACAGTCCAGGTTCCAGAAATCTGATCGTCCTTGCCAGCAGCGTCCTTGTCAGAATCACCTTTGTCAGAATCACCTTTGTCCGAAGCGTCCTTATCGGATTTATCCTGATCGCTCGACTTCTCTTCAGCAGCCTCAGTGGATTTGTCATCCTGTTCTTCAGCATCAGAAGAGGCCGACTCGTCTGGTGTCTGCTCTTCGGAATCATCATCGCTATCCGAATCGTCTTTCTCTTCTTTGACCGAGTAGATCGCGGTCCACTCTTTACCGCCATCGCGAGTCATCCAGATTGCACCGTCGGTGGTTCCGGCATAGATCACGCCTTCCTGAACAGCCGATTCTGAAATCGCACTTCCGGAACCTCGATCTGTATTAGTGATCTCCGGAGAAATCGCCTGGGTTCCGTCACCCTTGCGATTGGATTTGAATACGTAGTTCCCGGCGCTGTAGTGAATTTTCGAGTTATGTGGCGAGAGAATAAACGGCGTCTTCCAGTTGAAGCGATAACGAACACCTCGCTGAGCCTGAGGTCGTACAAACCCTCGCTCTCCGGTCTTCAAGTTACGCCGCTGCATGGCACCATTTTGACTTTCCATGTAAAGCTGATTGGGATCATCAGGATCGACCAGACAAATGAATCCATCACCACCGCCGATGCGGAACCAGTCGGTGTTAATAATTCCACCGCTGCGTGACCGCGAAGGTCCACCCCAACTACCGTTATCCTGCAGGCCACCGTACACGTTGTAGTTGCCTCGGTTATCGACACCCACGTGGTAGAACTGGCCAATCGCAAACTGGTTGTGATGAGTCCAGTTATCCATTCGGTCGTAAGTCACATACACTCCGCCATCGTTACCGAGAATCATATGGCGTCCGTCGTTCGGATCGATCCACATCGCGTGGTTATCGGGATGAATACCTCGACCACCATCACCTGTGAAAGTTTCGCCACCGTCGGACGAGCGGTACAAGGAAGTACCCAGCACGAACATGTGATTTCTGTCAGTCGGATCGACACGGAATTGACTGTAGTACATCGGACGAGGATTCAATGTGTTGATTCGTTTCCACGAGTCACCACCATCTTTGGACATGTAAATGCCGCCAAATTGATTTTCTTCCTTGCCGCCCTGTTGACCTTGCAAATTAGCAGCCTGCCCACCCAGCGTGCCGGTGAATGGATTCCGGCCGCCGCGAGCCCGACCGTTACGCCCAGAAGGTCGCTTGGTCAGTTTCAGTTCAAGTTCAATCGTTTCCTTTTCGCGAGAACCGATGATCTTGAGATCGTCACCCGCTTTGTGCATTCGGATTTCTTTAAGCAACTCGTTGTAGGTGTGAATCAGTTTGCCATCGACTTGAACAATCACATCACCTTCCTGCAATCCTGCCTCTTCACCAGGTCCATTGTTGGTGACTCGAGTCACTCGAGCACCCACTTCGGCGTCTTCGGCAGTGATTCCCGCATAGGCGGTATCTTCAGGTTGGCTGGCAATTTTTTCTGATTCAACAATCGCGTAAACGTATTTCGGATTCTTGTGATAGAAGTCGATTCCGATTCGACCCAACTTACAGCTCGGCAAACCTTTGCTCAGCTTCTCAAATGACTTGCCGCCATCGGTTGTCCGGTAGATTGCCGATCCATCTCCATACTTTTTGACAGGATCATTGCCATCAAAACCGTCTCGCATACGCTCGTAGGTTGCAATCATCAGCGTGTCAGGATCTTTTGGATGCATCTGAACATCGATCACGCCAGTCTTGTCATCGACAAACAAAACTTTTTCCCAACTCTTTCCGCCATCGGTGGTTTTGAATAATCCACGATCTTCGTTGGGTCCCCACAACCGACCCAATGCTCCGACGTAAACGACATCAGGGTTTTCAGGATGGATCGCAATCCGACCGATCTGATAAGTCTTCTTCAAACCCATGTTCTTCCAAGTCTCACCGCCATCGGTCGACTTATAAACACCGTCACCCCAGGAAACACTATTGCGAGGATTCGCTTCACCGGTTCCCACCCAAACAATGTTTGGATCGCTTTGTGCGACTTGCACATCGCCGATTGAAACAGTCGATTCTGAATCGAACTGATGTTTGAATAAAACTCCGTTATTGATCGTTTTCAACAAACCGCCGGAGGCCGAAGCCGCCCACCAGATACAAGGATCTTCTTCGTAGACTGCGATCGATGTAATTCGGCCACTCATGTTGGCTGGCCCAATCGAACGCCAGGTTATTTTTTCGGCCCAATCATTTGGAAATGACTGAGACTGGGCTTGCGCAAGCGAAGTAACCAGGATCAACAGGCATACCAAGCCAATTTGAAGAAAATTACGAATCATGTTGCAACCTTATCTGATAGTCGATGACATATGTTTCAAAATTTAAACACTCACGAATTGCGTCCAATTCAATCGTAAGCTACGAAAATCGCCCTTCACGCATAATCACGAACGTATTCGCAATATTTAATCCTGTAAGAATCGATTTTAACTGCGGTACAATCTGCATGCCGTCGGAAACAAACCGTTTTGCCCGCTTTGGTTTCTATCGTAAACCCATCAACGCCCAGACTCAATCAACTGCCGGTCGTAAAAACGAATTTAATTGTGTGTCGCCGGAAAACTTCCAGACACATTTTGGCATGTAAGAAATACCACGAATTTCCAGCAGAGATATTTTCGCGCACACAGAAGGTTGCAAATCGGCCCAAGCCGTTCGCACCACAGCACAGTCAATTAATACAGCGCAGTCAATAATTATCGTGGAGACAAATTACTATTCGCGCGGTCAATGACTATCGCGCAGATAATGAT
>CAZOXC010000158.1:0-6882 GCA_964583205.1 uncultured Pirellulaceae bacterium
ATCACCGCGTGATGGTCGAGTGATTGAAGAGCTAGGCACGTATGACCCGATGGTTCGGGAAACCGATGCTCGCGCTATTTTGAATGGCGAACGAATCGAACACTGGTTGAGTGTTGGCGCCAAAGCGACACCTAAGGTTGCTGTACTGATCAAGAAGTACGGCAAAGAAGGTTCGCACTTGAATGAACAACAAAGTGCACTGAGCAAACTGGCTGCGAAACGAGGCGATGCAATCGCCAGCGCAACCGCCTCGGCAGTTCAAGCGGCTGACGAAGCCAAGAAGATTGCTGCCAAAGCCGCAGAAGAAAAAGCGGCCGCAGAAAAAGAAGCCGAAGCTGCTGCACAGAAAGAAGCGGAAGCTGCTGCGGCTGAAGAAACTTCTGCTGAAGCAACTGCTGATGATGCAGCGGAACCAGCCGAAGCCTCAGACGATGCCAAAGCTGAAGAAGCGACTGAAGCAAAAGCTGAGGATACAACTGAAGAAAAAACTGAGGAAGCGAGCGAATAAGATTCAATGCGGTTTGATGTCCTGACCCTGTTCCCCGAAATTTTTTCGGGCTATCTCAGGGAAAGCATCCTTGCGAAATCCATTGAAAAAAAACTCGTTGATGTTCAACTCCACAATTTTCGGGATTGGACCAAAGACAAACACCATAAGATCGACGACCGACCTTATGGTGGTGGACCGGGAATGATCATGATGGTCGAGCCGGTCGTGAACGCAGTCGAATCCGTTTGGGATTCGACTGAACAACTGGGCTTTGACAAGCGGCAATTGATTTTGCTCTCGCCAACCGGCGAACGACTTGATCAAAAACTGGTTGAAGAACTGGCGACCTGCGATCAACTCGCGTTGATGTGTGGTCGTTACGAGGGATTTGACAATCGTGTCAATGAAATCCTTCAGCCTCGGGAAGTGTCGATTGGCGACTACATCCTGAATGGGGGCGAGACGGCGGCGATGGTACTGATCGATTCAGTGATTCGACTGCTGCCAGGTGTACTGGGTGATGAACAGAGCGGAATTGATGATTCGTTCTCCAGCGGAAATCGCTGGCTCGAGCATCCGCAGTACACTCGACCACCGGAATTTCGCGGGCACAGTGTTCCCGAAATTTTGACCAGCGGTAATCACCAGGCGATTGCCGCATGGCGCACACAAAAAAGCGCCGAGATTACAAAACAACGACGCAAAGATTTGCTTGATCGGGACTCTGATCAAACAAATGACGATTAATCAAACAAAACACAATCCATATACGCGGAGTAAATCATGAACAATGATTTAATGAAACTGGTCGAAGAGTCAACTCAAAAAGCTGACGCTCCCGAATTTGAAATCGGCGATACAGTTGATGTGCATTGCAAAATCCTGGAAGGCGAAAAGTCGCGAGTCCAGATATTCAGCGGCACCGTGATCGCTCGCAGTGGCGGTGGCGTTCGAGAAATGTTCACCGTGCGACGGATCGTGGCGGGCGAAGGGGTTGAACGCAAGTTCCCCGTTCATTCGCCTCGTATCGAAAAGGTGGAAATCAAGCGATCGGGTGTGACTCGTCGCGCCAAACTTTATTACTTGCGTGATCGAATCGGGAAAGCTGTACGCTTGAAAGAGCGACGCCGCTAATCTTTGACTTGTTCGCGTTGGTCTGCTTGCGGGCAAGTTTGTTTTCGATCAACTCACCAGGCAGCCTCCAACGCAATGATTTCCGTACGTGAATTGACAAAAGAATTCGTTCGCGACGGCAAGCCGTTTCTGGCCGTCGATTCGGTTTCTTTCGAGGTCCAACCGGGAACTGTATATGGCTTGCTGGGGCCCAATGGCGCCGGCAAAACCACGACCATGAGGATGATCCTGGGTCTCATGCCGTCGGATTCCGGATACGCTGAAGTCGACGGATTCCAAACCAGTTCCAAATCTGACGAAGTCAAACGCCGAGTTGGTTTTGTGTCGGCCACCGCAGGCATCTATCAATGGCTCTCCGGCCGCGAAACCTTAGGTTTTTTCTGCAACATTTATGGCTTGGACGATCAACAAACCAGCCAACGCATCCAGTCCGTTGTAGAAATGCTCGGGTGCGAAGAATTCATCGATCAAAGATGCGGCACATTAAGTACCGGACAAAAACAGCGAATCAATTTAGCTCGAGCACTCGTGCATGACCCACCGGTCCTGCTGCTGGACGAACCGACACTTGGGCTGGATGTCGTTTCCAGTCAGATTGTGTTCGAATACATCAACGCGATCAAAGATCTGGGCAAATCCGTAATACTGTGTACGCATCGCCTCGAACAAGCAGAAAACATCTGCGACCAATTCGGCTTGATCAATCAAGGACGCATGGCGCACGAGGGTACATTGGCGGAACTTCAGAGTCAGTTTGGCAAGCAAACTCTGGTGGAAATGTTCCTGGAGATCATCGACAAAAAGAAGACGAGCTTAGGAGCATAGCGAAACGGGCATTAACGATGCTGGAGACTCAACGCCGGCTCAAGAGACCACCTCATGCGGCGTTTTAGAGACAAAGGTATTCGAGCATTCCCAGTTTTCACCAGCGGCCGCAAGCAGCATAAAATTGTCCCAGTTTCTGGATTCAAATTAGCGTAATGGAATCGGAACCGATTAAACCTCAACCAACCAGCTTCAAGGTAGCGGGCATCTGGCCGCTGACAGCGAAAGAGTTGCGCGAAACCCTCCGCGACCGACGGACCCTGATGACGCTGCTGTTGATGCCGATTCTTGTGTATCCCTTGCTGGGTTTGATGTTTCAAGGATTCTTCTTGCCCACTTTGGCTCAGTCCAAGTCTTCGGCGCTTTATATCGTGGCCTTCGAGAGCGACGAAGCCAGACAATATTTCGCTCGAGCAATTCCGACTGAACGATTCGAACAAATGGCCGGCATTTCGGTTGCTTCCGGCGAACCGCTGGAAATCGAACCCGATCCCAATGAACCAGTGTGGGATCTGATGGTAATCGGCGAGAGCAACAATGGTGAGAACGAAAATTCGCAACCGGAAGATCCGCAAACGACTGAACCGCAAACGCTGGAATCCCTTGTGGCTAATGGCTCTGCCGACATCGGTGCTCGCTTGCTGGAAATCTCTCGTCGCGGCGCCAGTTGGGAAATCGTTACGCGGGACAAATCTTCCAACAGCCGACAGGTCGCCGAAGAAGTTACCAGCCTGTTTCTGGAAAAAAATCATGAGTTTGCCCGGGCTCGCTTAAGTATCGCAAATATCTCACACAACGATCCCATTCGTTTTTCAAGTTCATCTGTCGAGTCAACCGTTTCACAGCCGATATCGCTGGTCGCCATTATTCCGCTGATCCTGACTTTGATGACGATCACCGGAGCCGTTTACCCAGCGATCGATTTGACGGCGGGCGAGCGTGAGCGAGGCACATTGGAAAGCCTGATCGCGGCCCCGGTGCCTCGCATGAAAATTTTGCTCGGTAAATTCGTTGCCGTGATTGCGGTGGCGTTGCTGACGGCCATGCTGAATATTCTGGGAATGGTCGTGACGCTGTGGGTTTTCCAACTGGACTCAGCTTTGTTTGGCGATGGCGAACTCAATTGGTTTTCCTTTGGCAAGCTCTGCCTGCTGCTGGTAATTTTCGCCGCGTTTTTCTCGTCGATCTTGTTGGCCGTAACCAGTTTTGCCAGAAGTTTTAAGGAAGGTCAGGCTTACCTGATTCCGATCATGCTGTTTTCGATCGGGCCCAGCTTACTAAGCCTCAAACCAGAGCTGACCCTGGACGGAGTGATGGCCATTGCGCCACTCGTCAACATCGTGCTGCTGGCTCGCGATGTCCTGCAAGGTGATGCGACGATCGCGACTACCCTGGTTGCTGTCGGCTCAACCATCCTTTATTCGCTGTTGGCACTCTCATTTGCCGCTAAAGTATTCGGCACCGACGCTGTCCTGTACGGTAGCGGCGGCAGTTGGAAAGAGTTTCTGGCACCTCCCGAAAAACGACAGTACCGAGCCTCGGAATCTGTTGCGATGCTCTGTGTTGCTCTGCTGCTGCCCACCACATTTGTCTGGAATGGTTTGGTCGGCCGGATGGCTGGGCAAGGCATCCAAGTCCAGTTCAGCATGGTCGTCCTGGGCCTGTTTCTGGTCTTTATGGTGGTTCCCCTGGTGGTGACTTCGCTGAGGCGAGTAGACGTTAAATCGGGCTACCGGTTGTTCAGATTTTCGCCAATGGCATTGCTGGTGGCCGTGATTCTGGGAGTCGGACTGGGTCCGATAATTGCCGAGATGGTTGCCTATCTGTTTCAGCTACAGGAGCACCTGTTTGGCGCGTCGAATCGCGAAGAGTTGCTGAATTCCGCCAAAGAACAGGTTGCCAAGTGGAGACAACTTCCTTGGTACCTGGTGATTCCGGGCCTGTCAGTCGTACCGGCTGTGGTTGAAGAATTCTTTTTCCGAGGCTGCTTGTTCCAGGCATTGATCAAGAAATTTAGGCCCTTGGTCACGATTCTAGCCACCGCGGTGATCTTTGGCTTGTTTCATTTGATCACGGCCGGCTCGTTGGGGTTAAGTCGCTTTATCCCGACCACGTTGATGGGGATCGTACTTGGTTGGATCTGTTACCGGTCGGGCAGTGTGATTCCTGGAATGATTTTGCACGCGATTCATAACGCCATCATCGTTTCTCTGGCCAATTTTCGCGACGAGTTGATCGCTGGAGGGTGGCTTTCAGAAAATCAGGAATCGATGCCAGTCTCTATTCTGGCCGGTTCCTTGATCCTGTCGATTGGCGGGCTGTTGCTGATGCAGGCGGTCAAACCTGTTCATCAAAAGCCTGAGTCGACTGGCGAACCGGCTGAGTAACTCTCGGCCTCTGCCCAATTTATTCATCCCCAGCTGGTGCCGCGTGTCACAATTACGTCGCCGATGATGAGAATCTGCACCACTTCTGATCGCCAGGTTGCCAATCGACGACACTCGACGATTCCTCCAAAAATACTGGCGTATCAAGGAATTGTCGGCATATATTTCCAAGGTAATAGATCACGTTTGACCCTTCGTGAGATCAGCAAATGAACCGCCGAAAATTTGTTTTTGCTTCAGCCGACGACAATGACAACCAATTGGATGTCTCTCTTTTTCTAGAACCGTTGGAAGACAGAATTCTGCTTTCCGGAATTTCGTTGGATCCAGGAACCGGAATTCTGACCATCGATGGAAGCTCGGGCAATGATGTTGCGCTTGTGGATATGATCGGCTCCAATATCGTTGAAGTCGATTTGACAGGGCATTCTTCTGTGCAGTTTGATCTGGCCGATATTACATTGATCGATTTCACTGGTCGAAACGGACACGACACCTTCACTAACCAAACCGCGATCGAATCAAGAGCTGTGGGCGGATCCGGCAATGACACACTCACCGGCGGTTCTGCAGTTGACATTCTTAACGGAAACGACGGTGCTGACATCATCAACGGGAACGGTGGCGACGACATCCTGGCTGGTGGAAATCACGGTGACGTAATCAACGGGAATGCCGGCCACGACACAATTAGTGGGCAAGGTGGCGAAGATACAATCCGTGGCGGCAACGGTAATGACAGGCTGCTTGGTGGCAATAGCACCGATTTTATCTACGGCGATAACGGCCACGACATTCTCAACGGAATGTCGGGCGACGATTTCCTGTATGGCGGAAACAATAACGATGTCATCCGCGGCGCATTTGGGAACGACCAGATCTACGGTGGTAACGGCGAGGACATCCTGAAGGGGAATTTTGACAACGATTACATCGAAGGCGGGGCGCACTTTGATCGAATATTCGGTGCCGAAGGGAACGACGAACTACACGGTGGCGATGACAATGACAACATTCATGGAAACGACGGAAACGATACGCTGATCGGTGGAGCTGGTAACGATTCCTTGTTCGGTGGAAATGGCTCAGATCAACTGGAAGGCGGAAATGGAAATGACAATCTCCGAGGAGAAGCCGGGCACGATTTGATTTTTGGTGGAAACCACGATGACAGGCTCTTCGGCGCAAGCGGTAATGATGAGCTGTTTGGCGAAAACGGCAATGATCAACTGGACGGCGATGGCAATGACGACCGCCTGTTGGGTGGAAACGGCGACGACGTCCTGAATGGCGGTAGCGGTAATGATTTACTGTATGGAGGCCAAGCTTCGTCGGCGGATCAACTGACTGGCGGAAGTGGAATCGATCGCTTCCTGACTCAGGAGTTTGACAGTGTCTCGGATCAAACAGGTGCTGATGCCGAAATCAAATTTATCGATGCAACCAGCAATTGGACCGACGAAGAAATCCTGGTGATCGATTCCGCCTTGGAGTTGCTCCAGGGATTCACTAACAACACCGTGCTTCTGCAGGATACATTGCCAACCGGCGATCTTGAATTCTACAAATATTCTGCACTTTCGGGTGGTGCATTGGGGCTGAATTACCTGTCTACGTCCAGCCGTACCGAGTGTAACTCTTCAGGCTGCAATACAACGTATACCTACGATCGGGAAATCCATTTTGCCGAATGGGACGAAACCAACGCCATCGTGAACGACCTTTACGTTGACATAACAATTCACGAACTGGGGCACAATTGGGATAGTGAATTGGAACTTAGCACCTACAACAATTCACTGTCGGGGAGCTGGCAAAACTTTTTGGACTTGAGCGGCTGGGTCGATGTTGATCCTGGAAGTTCAAACTACACGCAGTCTGCCGATGGCAACTGGTGGTACGAAAACGGCTCTTCTTTTGTCTGGTCTTATAGTGAAACTAACCCGCATGAAGACTATGCCACTATTTGGGAATACTACTTTGACGAGTACCAGGACAATCCGTCCGATCGACCAGAATTGAATGACAAAATGCTCTGGGTACAAA
>CAZOXC010000159.1:0-6866 GCA_964583205.1 uncultured Pirellulaceae bacterium
CTGCAGTGACGGAGCGTGAACAATGGGAGAGACAGGAAAAAGACAGAGCGGCGGCTGAACAGAAACGGTTGATGGCGGAACAAACTGAGCGAGATCGCCAACAAGAGTTGGATCGCGAACAAGCACTGGCAGAGGCTAAAAAACGGGAGGCCCTCGAAGCTGCGAAACCATCGCTAGACGTTTTCGGCGGCGAAGTCGATCCTGATCAGTCCGAACCTGCAGTCAAGATCGTCGAATGGAAAGGGACTGAGGTTGTCATACCAACTCGGGAGGGCATGACCCCGACAAGCCTTGCCTTCCATCATGGAGCTAAGGGTTACCGGGTGACCCCATCCCGCGATGGTTGGCAGGTCGAAGCGAAAGCAATCGGTTCAGGCTGGGCAGAGGTTGCCAAGATAACTTTAACAAAAGAGGCCGCCCTGACTGTCACCGCCAAGTCGGACGACGAGGCAAGGAGCTTACGAGCGGCGGCACTAGAAATAAGAGACGAGCCGGGGAATGGTCAGCAGAGCAGGTCCGGGTATGTGGTATTTCAGAAGCCCGAGTTACATCCGGCTTTTCGAGTAGGCGACATCTTTGAGTCCGATGATTGGTCCGACTCTGCCAAATTCAATGCGTTTGTCGACGGGGCACAGAAGACTGTCGCGATCATAGACCAGGACGGCAACAAGCTTCCGGGCGATACCGATCTCGGGGGAAGCAGAAAAAACAGAAGCAACCAGAGCAAGAACTACAACACATCTTGCAAGGTCGGCGAGCCGGTATCGTTTTCCAGAACCCGTGCTGTCGATGTCTTAGATAGGCAGGCTTCTCAGGATGATATCAGCTTCGCCGACGCGAGTTTTCGCCACGTCCTGAAAGTATCTGGAAGCCGAGGTGGGTTTAGTGTTCGTTACGAACTAGCGATGAAGCGGTTCGAGTTGGCTTTGCCACCAAGAAGAGCAGGCTTGCGAAGAGTCAACGACGCGATAAAGCAGCCACCTGCGCCGAAGGAGTTCGTGCTAAGTGATAAGAGCGACGTGAACGCCCTCCTCGAACAATGGGTTGAGTCAATTGAGGTGTGGCATCGAAAGGTCAGAGAGATAATCAACGAGGAAATCTCCGGAAAAGGGAAGGACGTGCAGGATCAACTCATGAAGAACCATCCGGTTGCGGCCGGAATGATTAGATATGGTGACAATAAGCTTCCCTTGGCCTTCGAGGAGTTTCTGGATCGTCGTGGCAGGTACGGCGAGACGATAGCCCGGGACCGCACTTTTCTTGAGAAGTGCACCGTCGAGATCAACGTCACGTCGGAGCTGAAGCATCTGGACGCCCGTGCGACTTCTGTGGAGCTGGTTACTGTACCCGAGAAGCCGGGCGAAAGGTTTCGGCTCCGTCTTCCGGTAGTCCAGTTCTCCGATGCGGCAAGCAAGGGCAAGCTGACTTGGGATGCCATTTCTGAGCCTGACAGCCCGATCCGTCCTACCCCGGCTCAGCAAGGGCAGTCCAGACTGCCAAAGAGTATGCCCGCCCCAAGGCGGCCCAGTGCCCCGGGAATGGCACCGCACGGAGTTCGGCAATGAACACGGTAGTATCACTCGCAGAAATCAAAACACTGGTGCGCGACATTCAGGCGCTGCTGTCTGGCTCAATAGCTGAAGAGGATGTGCCGGACATCATCGGCATGGCTCGCCAGCATGACGAATTCGTAGTTGCGGTCTGCGAACGTGCCGAAGAAGTCGCCAACTTATTGGACCGTGGACATAACGACGAGGCCATCCAACTTGCAGATCAGCAACCAGCACTTACCGAAGTGTGCATGACTCTCGACTTTCCTGAACTGGCGAATTGGAGCAGCGTACTTGCTGACCTGGCGATCACTCCCGTTGCTGAACTACCGCACGAAACTATCGCTCAGCTTGAAGACGCCTACTCGGTAAACGCTGACTCCAAGAAGCTTCTTCAGCGTTTTCGTCTCTTGTCGCTGGCCCGCGCGCCACTTTCCAAGCGGATCGCAATCCTACGTCGGCTGTCTGCCAAAGATTCGAAGAACGGGCAATGGGCGGAGGGGATTCAAACCTACGAGACCCATCGACTCAAGTCGATTCAGCGAGACCTCAAAGTCGCTCGCGAGCGTGGTGACCTAAACGCCGTTGCTGGAATAGACAAAGAGGTCAACGCAGCCGAGTGGCTGGTGTCCGTTCCAGACTCGCTTCGTCGCGATGCTCGTGCCGCCCATCGGAAGCTACGTGAAGCCGATGCCCGCAAGCGGCTGGCACCACTCGCCGAAGAGCTATCGAGCGCTTACGCCGAATTCAGCGTTCCCAAAGCAACAGCTTTGCTGGCGAGGTTCCGAGGGCTGCAGGACATTGCCAACTTGCCACACGACCACGATGTAATGGACGTTGCCGGCCCGGCTATTGATTGGATTGAGGGAGAGCTACAGCAGCAACAAGCCAAGGCGGCCCGGGAGCAGGCAATTGTTAACCTGCGAGTTGGACTCGACTCGAACGCACCACTCCAGGAACTGGAGTCTTACTACTATGCTGCAACCGAACATGGCGAAGCGGTCCCCCAAGTCCTGGAAACGCGGCTGGCGAATCGCATCGCAGCTGACGAGACTGCGGCAAAGCGAAAGCGACTCATCACGATTTCCAGTTCTGTTGCGGCGTTATGTCTGGCCGTGGCAGGAGTTGTATGGCTTGTCAGCAGCATGACGTTCAATGAGCGAGTTCGTAAGAACGTCGAGCAGATCACCCAGTTACTGAGAGATGCTGAAGCCAGTGGTAACACAGGTCCTGTCGAAAGTCGTTTCGATGACCTGCAGACAGATGATCCAGCCGTCCTGAAGATTCCAGATGTTGCGGCTTTGCAGAAACAACTGGAAGCCCTTCAAGCGAAGGAAGACGGCCGTCTTCGCAGCTTCAATACGTTGCTCGATACGGTTCGGCAGGTGGCCAGCACACCAACCTGGTCAACTCTCCCATCCGGCCAGCAGGCTCTTTCCGATGCGGAAAAACTAATCAAGAACAGCAATGAACGAGCGGCGATGCTAGACGCAAAGAAGGCAATCAATATCGCAACCGCGACATTGCAGGAACAGACAGATGCCGCGTTCTCTGAGGAACTCAAGGCTGTTGACGCAGCGATGGCCAAAGTGGATTCGGCTGATCCAGAGAGTTTTGACAAACCTATTGAGCAGCTTCAGGCAGCCATGCAATTGCCTCATGTCTCTGCTGAGGTGCTGTCGCAAGCCAAGGCTCGGATGAGCAAACTCACACTGGAGCGCAAGGCTTCGGAAAAAAGACGCAGCGTCGCGGAAGGGCTGCAAATGGTCTCTCGAAAAGCTGTCTCAGCGAAAGAGTTTGAAGCTGCGTTAAAGGAATACGTACGAAAGCAGGGAACGATTGGTCGCGGACAGGAAATGGAGGACGTTATCAAGTTCGAAAGTGCGTTATGGCGTTCCGTTTCGAGATGGAACAGTTTCAGAACGCAGATCCCAAGTGAGTTGAACTCACTGAAGCCGGATGAAGCAGTCGCCCTTCGTAAACGGATCACTGATTTCAGCAATGACGCATTTCTCGGTGGCAGCCAACTCAAGGCAACGGCCGCAGTCTTGGATTCCATCGCGAAAAGATCCACCAGCATACTTGGTGCAGAGGAGAAGATCCGGGCAATGTTCGATGGTCCGTTTGTGGACCAAGTCTATGTAGTCAAACTCGAAACCGGCTGGTATTACTGCTCCGAGGCCCCAAAACAACAACTCTCGAAGGTAAGGTTCAAATACTACGAAAACGGATTCGCACCGAAAGCGGCTGCCTCCAAGTCCGTTGACGACAAGAAGATTCTCAACGCAGACTTCCGGCCCCAGTCGCCCCCGGTCTTTTGGTTGTCAGGACAGTCGAGGCTGAGAGGCAAGATTCAATCGGCTGCGTCCGAAAAGGATCTGCCATTCGAAGAAAAGATCCAAAAGTGCATGAGCTTGCTTCTCGCGGCGGACGACATCGACCCAATCTTTCACTTGCTGTTGGTTGAGAACATGATGACGCTGGGGCGGATGGGAAGCCACTTCATCGAAACAGAATCCCGGCAAGTAACCCGTGGAGTATCTGCTATTCCCGTTTCCCGGAGTGCAGACTGGCTCAAGCCTGGCAATCAACTAAAGCCCGATCGCTCTCGCGCGCAGAGGCAACTTGGCGAGTTCAAGTCCAAGATTCGCGAATCACTCGCGGCCGCAATTAAGGCGCGAGACGCTTGGTTGGCCGAACCACAAGCAGGTCCGTTACAGATGGCCGGCTGGATGCACCGGGACCGGGGGGGAAACTGGGTCGTGTCATTGAACTCCATGTCAAACGGCGGTTCGGGAGCGGACCTCTGGGTGATCCACGTCGATCGCCAGAGTGGAAAGCCCGCGTTGACGAAGGTTGGGCGAATTGAAGCTGGGAAACCTCCGACACTTCGCTCGGGCTATTCGGCTGGCAAAGAGGGGCGGCCCGTGTTTGTAAGGCTATCGGAGTAAGGAACTGTCTGTGTCAGAGTTCATGGTGAAAGTCCGCGGCGAGGCCAAAGGGCCGTACAGCGCCGCTCAGCTTCAAACTCAGATTCGCCGAAAGAGGCTTAGTCGCCAGCATCAGGTATCGCCCGATGGTGGTGCGTCGTGGATGCGTGCTGGTGAACTTGAAGAGCTTTTCCCAACTCAAGTCCCAGCGCCGACCGCTCCAGTATTGGAGCCCCAGTCAGAAGTTGCGCAAGTGAATACTGTCGTCGCGCCAGAGGCTTCCGTCGAAGAGGCGAAGTGGAGCTACATGGCTTTGGGGGAGCAGTTAGGCCCTATACCCGAGTCGCAAGTCCGAATGCTGGTCGCCAGCGGTGGCATTGATGCAACCACCTTGTTGTGGCGGGAGGGTATGACGGATTGGGTTGAGGTTCAGCACATCCCTACCTTTGCCGCGGCAGTGCGAAGTAAGCACGGCGATCTGCGATCCGCTTTGGGGCCGTCGCACAGCGAGCCAGCGTCCATTTCGTCCGAGAAAGTTTTGCACTGGCCGTCTTTGGCCGCGCTCCTAATCGCTTTGGTCAGCCTGTCGCTCACGATCCCTGCGAGTTTGTTCGTGCTGATCGTGTCCGGCGCTATGGAAAGCACCCGGCTCTCGCGCTCGATGCCAGCTTCTGGGCTACTAATGCTGGCACTTGTAATGTTGCCAGGCTTGCTGTTCGCAATCACTAGCGTCACGGTTGGCCATGCTGCTCATCGACTGAGCAACAAAACTCCGGGGCGATTCGAGGGCAACGTGTATGCCATTATAGGGCTTGCTCTCGGCTATACGATTCTCTTCGCCACCGCCTGCGTTGGAATTATCTCACTAGTAAGCGTTGCCAAGTAATGAGTGTCGCACGGTCACATACCTCACAACTGTCATGGTCACGATCTGATATTGAACAGCGATGTCTCTTTCGTGGTGGTCGCTTTACTCAGATCAACACGCTGTTGTCACTGCTGCTTGCAATTGCCCTGACGGCCATGGTCTATGGAGCGCTGTCATTGACTGGCCAGAACATCATCCGAAGTAAGCTCGTCGGACAAGGTCTTATCCCTTATTCGATTGTCTTCCTGACGTGCTGGTGCCTTGTCATTCTCGGGGTCAAGAAGCAGAAGCTACGTCTTCAGCGAAAGTGCCTGAGTATGCGGTTGACTCCGGAGGATGACCCAACGTTTGTGCTCTCACCGAGTACCGTGCGACACGTTACCGACCAGATGTTCCT
This sequence comes from uncultured Pirellulaceae bacterium, assembly GCA_964583205.1. Taxonomy (GTDB): domain Bacteria; phylum Planctomycetota; class Planctomycetia; order Pirellulales; family Pirellulaceae; genus CALMEE01. The sequence continues at coordinate 5,746 of CAZOXC010000159.1, forward strand.
GCTTGTCGATCAGCCAGAGAAGTTTCTCCTGTTCAATCGAATCAATATCGCACTGTCGAATCTGGCGAATCTTGGCCGCGTCTCTGATGTAGACGATATTCTGAGGTCGCAGGCCGACACTGACGAGGCGACGATGGACACCTCATACATTTTGCTCAGTGGATTGATTTGGGCGATACCGATTCTGGGGTTTGTGGGCACGGTGCTTGGGTTGTCGGTTGCAATTGGAAATTTCGGTGGCGCTATGGCGGGAGGTACCGAAGAGATTCTTCCGGAGTTGCAGAAAGTGACCGGCGGGTTGGGGTTAGCATTCGACACAACGCTCGAAGCCCTGATTGCTGCCTTGGGGGTGCAGCTGCTAACCACGTTCGTGCGAAAGTCAGAGCACGAGTTTCTGGCTGACTGCTCTGAGTACTGCACCAATCACATCGTAAATCGGCTCAGGCTATTGCCATACGGAACCGGCGAATGAGCGACGCGTGGTTCTATCGCGACGGCCCAGCCGCGCCGGAGCGAGGTCCGGTGACGGCATCGGACCTGGACTACCTGAGATCCACGGGAAGGCTGACTCCCGGCATGGAGATCCGTAGGCAGTACGGTGATTGGCAACCGGCGTCTTCGAAGAGTGCTGATTGTGTTCATTGGGATGAAATACCAGTATCCAGTCCATCCTCTTCGCCCGTGGAGGCTTCGGCGGCTCCCAGTAACACCACCCAACCGACAAGCCCACCCGCCGTACCTGTGTTACCACCTCCGATTCGCACTCGGGCACAACAAGAACGACCGTGGCTCGTTCCCTCCATTGTCGGAGTCTGCGCCGTTCTCTTATTGCTGATCCTGCTGCTCACCCTCAATACGAAGAAAGGAGACGGTTCCGGGCTGGCCTCAAGCGGCGTAGGAAACGCGTCCAAAGACGGCGATGGCAAAGCAGAGTCGGACGGAGCTGGCGACACCGAGGCACAGGGGAGAGCCGGCGAGGAATCTCCGAAAAGCAAATCGCTTGCGTCTTCCACTGCAAACGATCCACCGAAAGAGGAAGCTCGGCGAGGTGCTGATACCGGCCAACGAGGTCCCCGCGGCACCGGATTAGCACAGACCGCGGACTATGATGAGCCGGAGGA
>CAZOXC010000160.1:0-6866 GCA_964583205.1 uncultured Pirellulaceae bacterium
CTTGACTTCCTTCCCCCATAACACTTGCCTTGACTTCAACTTCCATCGCAGGCTCGCCGTCTTCCAACAAAATTTGACCAGATAGTTTCTGTGAGGCCGATTCGGTTAAAACGACCTCTCCGATATCACTGTCGGCTTTCAACTCAATCTGTACTGGCACAACAAGAGGCTGCTCCTGAGGATCGGGAAACAGTGAAGCTCCGAAAGTTGATTCGCCTTCCAGACCAACTGAGATTGTGCACTTGCCATGGTGTGCTGGAAATTTATATCGGCCAAAGCTGTCCGTTTTCACAGATGACCTTACTACCATCATCAAGATGTTGCCAATGAAAAAGCCTTGATCTTCGGCCAGATGAACGATTTTGTTTGGCAGAGGATTATTGTCGCGGTCCCGCAAGACCCCGCTTACCTGTACGCCATTGGGTAGTGAGATGTCGGGAACGGTCGTGGCATCTTTACTCAGTTTTGTTCTGGCGACGCTATAACTATCAGCGGTGGCGAGGATTCCAATTTCGACATCTTTTGGTGCAAAAAATTCAAACTCGCCGTTAGCTTGGGCCTTGGTCTTGAATATAAAAGTATCGTAGTAGTGAGTGTTAGCTTCGGCACGGTCAAGTACTGATGCATAGGCTACGACAGTTGGCGCGACCAGTTCACTTGTTTTAGTTTTGTCAAAGACCAGTTTTCCAACAACTTTTCGACCTTGCTTTAGTTGAATCGTTGGGATTTCCTTTAGGTCCGTAATTTCCTGTTCACCGACCGATTTCCGACGCTCCCAACAATCATCGTTGTTGACTGAGATCGACATATAAAAGGAATCACCACCAAGTTCAGCAGCTACAAATTCAAACTGGTAGTTTCCCGATTGATCCGTTGTCGTTTCAATTTCTTTGAGCTGTTTGGAAACGCGAAATCCACCTGGATTCAATTGAAACACGGTGACTCGTACCGTGGCACCCGCAATTGGCTCATTGTTTTCGTCAATGATTTGGCCGGAATAACTGTCTTCTTGATTGGTTGGTTGGCTCGGAGTTGAGGCCGTATTGCCAGGCACCTCGGCGATTGTCGACGCCGTTGACGCTTTTGGACTGGGTGAATCTGCCATAACGACGGCAAAGGTCAACCAACAAGCTGAGAATAAAGATGCCATCATGACAATGGTTGCCAACCTTGGTCGAGTTCGGACAACGGTTTGGTCAAGAATCGAATGCAGGCGGTATTCGATTGGTTTTTGGAGTGCGTACATTGCCAATTCGCACTGCGCATGGTCATTCGAAAGTTCAGTCGCGAGTTTGCAAAGAGCTTCCGCATAAAATGAACTTCCTGTGCCCGTTTCCAAGACAGAATTATCGCACGCCAATTCTCTTTCCAGCAGCATTTTGCGATTGCCGACCCAAGCCAATGGTTGAAACCAAACAATACACTTGGTTAGTGAGACGATAAGTTGAGTGAGCACGTCCTTGCGCCGTACATGAGCGAACTCGTGAGACAAAATTGCCTGGATCTCTGCGGGTGCCCAATGTCGAGCTGAAAAGGGCACGAGAACTTTTGATCGAAAAATCCCCACGGTTGCTGGAACTTTGATGTGGCTACAAAACAGAACCGACTTTCCAGACAGGATTCCTGGCTGGCTTGTTTTGATTAGTCGTCGTACCTGCCAGTGAATTGCTACCAGACGCCCTACCATTCCCAGGCATCCCAGTAACCAAATCGTGACGATAAGCAGCGCGAAAAGTTCACTGGAAAACAAGCTCGCTGGTTGCTTTTGAACTACCGAGTTCTCAGCCGCAAGATTGGTTTTTGGCGCAGCCGGTAGAGCTCCAGTTGCGAAGGTGGCACTCTCTGAAAAGGTAATCTCAACAGGAATTTCGTCCGAATGAGTCTTTGCCGTTTCGGTTGTGGAATCGATGGTGATCGCATCATGCTGAATCATGCTGCGGACCGTTTGGATTCCAGGCAAAGGCAGCAGAGTTAGCGGCACAAGTAGCGTCGTTGTGAATGCGGCCAACCAAACATAGTAGCGGGTTGCAGCTGAAAGTCTTGGCAAGACTCGTATCACAATCGCGGCGACTATCAACAAAATGGAACTAGCGACCAATAAGAACAGAAACAGATTGATTCCGGTCGCTTCCGCCCAGCTCACGTAAGATTGGATCATTTTTTCTCTCCCTTAGCCTTTTCGATTAACTGATTCAGGCGATCGAGTTCATCTGGAGTTAACTTGTCGGTTGACGTGTCCAACAAGGAAGCAAGTGCCTCGGAATAGGAACCCGCAAAGAAGGTTTGCACGACTCTTGAAATCGCGTTCTTGCGATAGGTCGATTGATTCGAGGCCAGCCGGTACAAATACCGCCGACCGTCTTGCCGAACCTTCAACCATTTCTTGTCCACCAGGATTCCAAGCATCTTGCGAACGGTAGAATAGGACGGAGGCTCTTCCAGGTATTTCAACACCTCGGCGGCAGTTGGTTCGCCAAGTTTGGCTACCGTTTCCACCAATTGGCGTTCTCTTCTGCCTAGTTCCAGCGGCGTTTTTTTCATTTCGAACTCATGGTTTTATTGTGTGCGAATTGGTTCGCATGTGCGAATGTATTCGCACTGGGTCCAATTGTCAATCGATTTAATGGGTATTTATTGCCAGCGACTGATTCACCGAATGCTTGGAAATCCCATGGTTTCAGCTCCGCTGGGTTTTTGGCTTGTGTGGCAATCTACTTGCCGTAACAAGCCAAGCTGGTGTCGTAGGCTTGGGCAAAATTCGCGTAAATTTTGGTGAAAAATCGTGGAATTTGCCCCATTTTTTTGATTTTTGGAAACTTGGTTCTATTCCGGTTGTTTCAAGATCAGCTTGCATTTGCCATAAGGGCAGTTCAGGCTCCTTTAATTCCAGCGACTTGTAAGTTGACGATCGAAAAAACGTCAGCAATTCGTTCGCGGACTTTTGGAGTCAGTTTTTGAAACGGTATCGTACCAGTCGCTGAAAAATTCAATCAGCGACAATTTTCATCGGGGTATAAGGATGATTAAACAACTGAATTTTGTCGCCGCATTGGTGATCGCATTCTGCACTATTTGCACCAGTTCATTAGAGGCTCAACGTAACAACTGGCGGGGCGGCGATTTTTTTGACAATCCGGCTAGTCTGTTGGTGAGTGAGCAAATTCAGAACGAGGTTGGTGTAACTGATGAACAAATGGAAATGATCACCGAACTGCTGGAGAAGAGTCGGGATCAGGCTCGCGAGATGTTTCGTAATCGTGGCGAGGGCATGGATTGGAACGAAATACAAGAAAAAATGAAGGAAATGGGTAAGGAAGCTGAGGCGGAAGTTGAAGAAATTCTGGAACCATTTCAGATGCAGCGACTCAAGCAAATCAGTTTGCAAAACACCCAACGGCGCGGCACTACCAATGCTTTGGAGAAGATCGCCGATGATTTGGATATCGACGAAAAGCAAATGGAGAAGTTGAAGACTGCCGCTGAAGAGGCTCAAAAAGTCTACGAAGAAGCAGTCGCGAAGGCTCGTGAAGAAATGGAAGAGTCAATTTTGAACGAGTTGACTTCGGAGCAGCGAACCAAGTACCGCGAATTGGTTGGCGATAAGTTCGAGTGGGAACAGCGTCGCCGTCGAGGCGACAATAATGATCGTGAAGATCAGCGCCGCCGCGATCGATAATTCATCAGACTTGGCCAATACCCTTGTGCTGTGAATGATTGTGCTGTGAATGATTGTGCTGTGAATGTCTTCGCGGCGGACATTTGAGCTAGGTATTTTTGCTCAAAATTCTGGCTAGATACAAATAAAGGCTCTTAAGGTGCGAATCACCTTTAAGAGCTTTTTTTGTGGAATCGCCAGTTAATTTCGTAAAAAAGTTGCTTGTTGAGCAAAAGCCAGAAACAAAAAATTTGTTTCAGGGTTTAGAACAAAAGAAGCAACCATCCGTAGATACTTTTAATACAAGTGGTAGGCAAAAAGAAACGCACTGCAGTGCATTGACGCATCCCCCTCCTCAACCCCAAATTGTGGTGCGTTTCTTTTTCCTACCACTCTTCTTTCTTTTCTCTTCTTCTGCTTTGCTTAGTTCAGCATCCCGGCTTAGTTCAGCATCCCGGCTTAGTGTCCAGCAGATTCTGTGTTCGGATTCAGCGTTCGAAGTTGGCAGCTGTTCCAGCGAATCGGCTGCTTTCGTGACGCTGCAAACCGATTTATGCTCGATTTTTGGGCTGAATGATAGTTTTCAGGCCATTTAGTTTCTGGATTCTCTGACAGGTTTTAATGGGGTAATCGTTCACAAACGGCCCTTGGCCGGCTGTTTCTGGATCGCGTTGTGCTGGTAAAAGGCAATTTGCTGGTTATTTGGCCGAGTTTCCAATGAACTTGAACGAAACTTCGATTGGCAAAAACGGGTTAAATTGAAATGGAGACTGTTGGTTAGAATCAGATAGCCCAACTTTGGCCAATAATTTCAGGTAAATCGGGTCTGGGTCCTCATCCTGAAAACTGGGAAATTTAGAGCCTGAGCAAGATGGCAGAATTCCCAGTTGGTTGCTCGAAAAACTCGATTCCCAACGACTCTAAAACTAGCGCAATTCAAGAGAAATATTTATGGATTTAGGCAAGCTGCTACTGGAACAAGGGCTGGTAAACCAGGAGCACTTAAATCAGGCGAAATCAAACGGATCCAATTTGCTGACTCAGTTGATTGACAAAGGGCTGTTGCGCGAAGACGAGGCATTGCGTGCGATTGCTCCTCAGGTTGGTTTGGAGTTTCTGGAACTGGCCAGCGCCGATATCGACCTGTCGTTGTTGGACTCGTTTCCACAGAAGTTGATTTATCGCCAGATGTTGTTTCCGGTACGGCGTGAAAATGGATCCCTGGTGGTCGCCACCAGTGACCCGTTTAACTTGTATCCACTGGACGAAGTCAGTGCAGCCGTTGGTCTGAATGTTGAGCCCGTGTTGGCCGAGCGGACTGAGATTGCCAAGTTGATCAAGAGTCATTTTGGCGTCGGTGGCGAGACCATCGAAGAGCTGGTTGATCAGCGAACCGAGGATGCTGACGGTGTCGAGTTGCTGGAAGACATCGAAATTGACGGGTCCGAACTTTCCGAGATGGCATTGGAGGCCTCGGTCGTCAGGCTGGTGAATGAAATTTTGCTGGAAGCCATCGAGTCTCGGGCCAGTGACGTGCATATTGAATCGCAGAATGAAGGGTTGGTCATTCGATATCGAATTGACGGATTTCTTCATCCGCAGCCGGTGCCCCCGGAGATCAATCGATTTCAGTCGGCCATTATCAGTCGTTTGAAAATTATGGCTCGATTGAATATTGCCGAAAAGCGCTTGCCTCAAGATGGTCGAATCAAACTGAAAGTCAAAGGCCGCGAAGTGGACGTGCGTGTCTCGGTGATTCCGATGATTCACGGCGAGAGCATGGTGATGCGTATCCTGGACAAGGGCGCAATGGTGTTCGAGTTGCGTTCACTGGGGATGGCTCAAGAAACCTACGATCGATTCAGCGATTTGATTCAGTTGCCTCACGGGATCATTCTGGTTACCGGTCCAACTGGTTCGGGAAAAACCACGACTTTGTATAGCTCGTTGGTAGAAATTAACACGCCCGATACGAAAATTATTACTACGGAAGATCCTGTCGAGTATCAGCTTCAAGGGATCAATCAGATTCAAGTTCACAATAAGATCGGGCTGGATTTTGCTCGTTCTTTGCGAAGTATTTTGCGGCATGACCCGGACGTTGTGCTGGTCGGTGAGATTCGTGACTTTGAAACTGCCGAGAACGCGATTCAGGCGTCACTGACGGGGCACTTGGTATTCAGTACATTGCATACCAATGATGCTGCCGGCGCTTTTACTCGAATGACGGATATGGGTGTGGAGCCCTTCCTGGTGGCCAGTACGGTTGAGGCCGTGATGGCTCAGCGATTGGTGCGGCATCTTTGCCCTCATTGCAAACGCGAAGCCAAGTTGAATCGGGCCGATCTTCCCAAAGATTTTCCAATGGACAAGCTTGATGGCCGCCCATTGTTTGAGCCGGTGGGTTGTCGCGAATGTCGAAATTTTGGATACAAGGGTCGACAAGGTGTATTTGAATTGTTGATAACGACGGACGAGCTCAGAGAGTTGGCTCATGAGAAAGCCAGTAGTTGGGAAGTGCGTCAGTTGGCGCTTAAGCAAGGCATGAAGACTTTGCGTGACGACGGGTGGCGTAAAGTGATGCTTGGCGAGACCACAGTGGCCGAAGTTATGCGAATTACCAAAAGTGATCGGGTTCAAGGATAGGAAATTATTATGCCCGATTTTACATATGTGGCTCGTGACCTGACCGGCAAGAAGATCAGCGGCAGCATGTCTGCGGCGACTGAGCGTGACGTGGTTCAGCACTTGGGCACTCAGGAGTTATTTCCGATCGAGGTCAAAGGCGGTGACGGTGCTGCCGGCGGCAAACGATCGTTCTCGCTGGGTGGTGGGATTAGTGCCCAGGTCATGTCGGATTTCTATGCTCAGATGGCTTCGCTGTTGAGAAACGGTGTGCCTTTGTTGCGAGCGTTGAAGCTGATTACGATGCAGACTTCGTCGAGTGCGCTGAAGGCCGCATTGGAAGATGTGACTTTGCGAGTTGAAGATGGAGAGGCTGTTGGCGACGCGTTCGCCAAGCATCCCAAGGTGTTTCACTCGATCGCCACGAATATGGCTCGAGCTGGAGCTGAGGGCGGTTTTCTGGAAGATGCTCTGGAGCGGGTTTCGGAGTTTACAGAGCAGCAAGCCGATTTGAAGGCTCGCACGATGGGAGCGTTGATCTATCCGATTGTGCTTTCGGTGATCGGAACGGCGATCGTGCTGGTGT
>CAZOXC010000161.1:0-6861 GCA_964583205.1 uncultured Pirellulaceae bacterium
GTTCAGGAACTGGACATCGATCAGGAGGACGCCGAGGATCCGAGTGATAACGAATGGCTTGAGGATAGCTCGGACAATCCTGCTTCCGGATTTGCTCAAAGTCGCTGGCAGGACCTTCGGCAACTTGAAGAAATGGCAATTGCCAATAATCCTGCCTTGTCGGCGATGGCTCACCGAGTCCAGGCCGCCAGGTCTCGAGCAATTCAGGCCGGGTTATATCCAAATCCGACAGTCGGCCTTACTTCCGAAGAGGTCGGAAACGACGACACTGCGGGGCTTCATACAGCATTCTTCCAGAAGACTTACGTTCGCGGTGGAAAAATCGAAGCCAGCAAAAACGTCGCTTGTATCGATATTGATATCCAGCAAATGCAATTGAGGCGGTTCGAGCTTCAGTTGCTGACACGGATACGCCAAGCCTACTTTCAGTTGCTGGTGCTGGATCGCCGAAAGTCTTTGATCGAAAAGCGTACCGAGTTAAACCAGCGTCTGGTGTCAATCACGGAGAAGTTGGTTAAAGCCAGTGAAGCCAGCGATTCCGATCTGAGCCAGGTACAGATTGAAAAACAGAAAAGCGAAACCTCGCTCCAGCAGGTGAGCCGGCAATTTGACGTTACGTTGCGGCGCTTGTCGGTACTGAGTGGAGTTGATCAGCTGGCAATCGCCCAGCAATCGAACGACGCGCTTTACGACTTGCCGGATTTCGATTTTGATCAGGAGATTGGCAGGCTGTATCGGCTTAGTCCGCGGCTGTCGGTGATACAATTACAGCAGGATCGGGCGGAAGCCATGCTCCGCAAAGAGTATTCCGAGACTCTCTCTGATGTTACCGGACAATTCGGAGTGGGTTACGATACGGGAACCGAAAACACGTTTGCCAGTTTTCAGTTCTCGGCACCCTTGCAAGTCAATGATCGCAATCAGGGCAACATAGCCGCGGCCAGAGCCGGTGTTACGGCGGCTCAATTCGATATCCAGCAAGTGCAACTGGATTTGGAAACAACGCTTGGCCAGCGAATGGGAGAATACCAAAATGCCCTGTTCGAATTTCAACAGTACAGCGAAGTAATACTGCCTCGTGCTCAAGATACGATCGATATTCTGACGACGGGTTTCGAGGCTGGTGAGATCGGGTTCACCAAGTTCATTTTCGCTCGTCAAAATCTGTTTCAGTTGGCCGAGCAAAGATTGAATGCACTGGATCGAGCTTGGCAGGTGGCGCTGGAAATCGAGGGATTACTGGTGCTTTCCGAACAGGAGTAAGCCATATTCGCGGTTTTTTTCTGGGCTAACTGCGATTTTCTGCCCTGCGGCAATGTATACAATTGTTGTTATGCGCACTGGTCCAAAGACAAATCGGCTGGCGATTCTGCTGGTTTTCGCACTATCCTTTCAACACGTGAGCTTGATCTGCGCGTGTAGTCGGGAAACTGTTTGCGAAAACAAGGTGACTCTTGCGCAGACTTGTTGTGAAACTTGCCCTGACGAAGTTTGGCAATCCGATGATCAGGATGCGCGATCCAAACCATTGGATTGCAGTTTGCAACACGACCATTTCTGTTTCGACAGTCCTGGCCTGGTTTCAATTAACGAGAATAGTCACGACCGCATTCGAATCTGGATGATCGGGCTGGCAAATCATTCGGTTGATTCTGGCCAGTTCAATTTGGCCGAGCGCCAGATGTGCTCTCCATTATATGAATCCGACTTGCGGATGATCGAGTTTGGGTCATTGCGCGCGCATTTGCAGCTATTTCTGCTCTAACGTTTCCCACCTGTACGACTGATGTTGTCTTTATCGTCTAATTGACCCATGCTTGGTTGGTTATACACACTCTGTTTAGTTGCAGATTTATTGTTCTCATCGAGAGACTGTGGTTATGAATCAGTTTCGTAAGTTGATCAAATTCGTTCCTTATTTGATTGTATTGTTGGTCGGATTCGGGCTGTCATTTTTGATTGATTTTGACAGTGCTCGCAATTCCGTACGTTCGATCGTGGGCGGTCCGTTATTTGGTGCCTCTAGAGTTGAGGCACAGGATGGGGCGGATGAACAGGATGATGAGCAAGGGCAACTGGAAAATGTCGTCGAATTATCGGATGCCGGGATCGCGAACCTGGATTTGGAAATTATCAAGTTGGACTTGGGGACGTTTACCAAGTCCATTCGCATGCCGGGTGAGATCATTGAAAAACCGGGATCCAGTCGTCACGAATTAACGGCGCCTTTCCAATCGGTGGTGAGCCGGATCCATGTGGTGCAGGGACAATCGATTGTAGCCGGACAGGAGTTGTTCGATTTGCAAGTCACCGACCAGGCTGTGATCGACGCTCAGATACGATTGCTGGAACACGTTTCACAGTTAACGGTCGTTCGCAGCGAGTTAGCTCGCTTGCAACCGCTGGTCGACAGCGGCGCGGTGCCAGGCAAACGAACCATCGAACTGGGGAACGACGAAAAGCAGTTGCTTTCACAAATAGGCATTCGTCGAGAAGAATTGTTGGTGCGAGGACTAAGTTCAGAGCAAGTCAAGACGATCGAATCGACCAGTAAATTGATTCGGACAATTGCTTATTCTCATCCAGGGACCGGCGATGCATCGGAATTGTTTTCTCTGCAGCACCTGGATGTGTATCCCGGGAAAACATTGCAACGCGGTGACCAGTTATGCGAACTGGCCTACCACCAGAGTTTGTACATTCGCGGCAATGCGTTCGAACATGAAATTGAGCATGTCGGCAGGGTATGTCAGTCTCAATCAGACATTGAAGTGTTGTACGGGGAGAATGAAGATAAATCGATGCATTTGAAAGTTGATGTGATCGATAACCACGTCGACGACCATACGCAGACCTATCACTTTTACACAGAACTTCGCAACAAGCAGCTTGGTGAACCGAGGGTTGATGAACAGGGGCGGCGTTTTGTTACCTGGTCATTTAAGCCGGGGCAGCGAGTCCATTTGAAAATTCCGATTGATACTTATCAAGACAAATTGATCGTGCCCAGTGATGCGATCGTTCATGAAGGTGCGGAGTCGTACGTGTTTCGGTTTATTCACAAGCACAAGAAAATGCTGCAGTCGGGTGAAGTCGAGTACCACGAATTTGAGAAAGTACCGGTACATATTGTTGACAGAGATGAAGAGTGGGTCGTGGTCCATCCTGAAAAACTGATTCAGGTAGGAGACGAAGTTGCTGCGAACCAGGCGCACCAACTGAACCTTGCGATGAAGAATGCTGCCGGCGGTGGTGGCGGGCATGGACATTCCCATGGTCATGGTCATGGGCATTCGCACTAGGAGACCAGATGCTTAAACAAATCATCGCTGTAGCATTGCAATTTCGGATGCTGATCTTTGCGATCTCGGCCGGCGTATTGGTGGCTGGTTCGTTTTGCGCTCGAGAATTGCCGGTGGATGTATTGCCGGATTTGACTCGTCCTCGAGTTTCCATCATCACTGAATGCCAGGGACGCGCTCCGGAAGAAGTTGAACAACAGGTTACCATTCCGCTGGAGACATCGGTCAAGGGTGCCCCCGGCGTCATATCGACTCGCAGCGTCAGCTACGTCGGCTTGTCTGTCATCAACGTCGAATTTGATTGGGGCTGGGACATCTACAAGGCCCGGCAGATCGTACAGGAACGATTGGCTACAACTGAAACCGCTATGCCTCGCGGAATTCAACCGCATCTGGGTCCGGTTTCTTCGTTGCTGGGTCAGATCATGTTGATTGGCGTGTGGTGCGAAGACGACAGCATCGATCCCATCGAAATGCGAGAATACTCGGACTGGGTTATTCGGCAGAAGCTGCTGAACCTGGAAGGGATTTCGCAAATCATCACGATGGGCGGCGGTCTCAAGCAATATCAGATTCTTGTTGATCCCCACCAGTTGCACAAATACGAAGTGTCACTGAGTGACATCGAAGAAGCGATTGAACGCAGCAATATCAATGTGACAGGTGGGTACGTCGAGCAGAAATCTGAAGAACTGTTGGTGCGTGGGTTGGGGCGAGTATCGTCGCTGGACCAGTTCGAAAAGATCGTTGTCAAGCAACAGACGGAACGCCCGGTTCTATTGCAGAATGTTGCCAATGTGCGAATCGGCGCGCAGGTCAAACGTGGCGACGCAATCGTGAACGGGCACAAGGCAGTTGTGTTGGTGATCCAGAAACAACCGGGAGCTGATACTCGAGAGCTGACTGAACGAGTGACTGCTTCGCTGGATGAGTTGCAGGGCAACTTGCCAGACGGATTGAAAATGGAAGTCACCTATGAACAAAAATCGTTTATCGACTACGGCGTTCACAATGTCATCGAGGCACTTCAGATCGGATCGTTCCTGGTCATCATTGTGCTGTTTCTGTTCCTGCTGAATATCCGAGCCACGATTGTGACATTGTTGGCGATCCCTCTGTCAGTTGTTGTGACGGCGATTGTGTTTTACTTGATGGGGCTATCCATCAATATCATGACCCTGGGAGGTCTGGCGGTCGCCATCGGTGAGTTGGTAGATGATGCGATAGTTGGCGTGGAGAATATTTTTCGCCGCTTGAAACAGAATTCGCAATTGGAACAACCGGCCTCGTCAATTACGGTCGTCTTCAAGGCCTGCGCCGAAGTGCGAGGATCGATTTTTGTCAGCACCGTGTTGGTTGTGGTTGTGTTCGCTCCGATTTTTGCTTTGAGCGGCATGAGCGGACAAATGTTTCAGCCTCTGGGTATCGCATATATCGTTTCTATTCTGGCGTCGACATTGGTGTCGTTGACGGTGACTCCGGTCGCCGCCTATTTTCTGCTGGGCGGATTGCGGGTCGGTCATCAGCGCTACGACGGTTTTGTGTTACGAGGCGTCAAAGCACTCGCCAGTCCGGTGATCAAGGCAAGTATGTCTCGGGTAGGGTTTGTGGCTTCAATGATTGTCGCCGTGCTGGCGGTGGTCTGGAGTGTGTTTGCCATTCAGAATCGCGGCCTGAGTTTTTTGCCCAAGTTCGATGAAGGCACTGCACAAGTCAATCTGTCTTCGCGACCCGGTATTTCTTTAACCACTTCGCTGGCCAACGCGCAAACTGCCAGCGACAAGTTTTTACAGTACCTGGCGACCGAAGAAGAACCCGATTTGCCCATCAAGTCGTTCACTTGCCGAACGGGTCGAGCCGAAATGGATGAGCACGTAATGGGTGTGGGGACCAGCGAGTTCATTGTGACGCTGAATCCTCGCAGCGAAATGTCTCGTCAGGATGTGATCAAATTGCTGTTGGAGTCAGTCGAAGAAATGGGATACGTCTCGACAGAGGCGGATCAACCGATTGCTCACTTGATCAGCCACCTGCTCTCCGGAGTTACGGCCGAAATTGCGATCAAGTTATATGGTGAAAACCCGGACTTGTTGCGAGCCAAAGCCAAGGAGATCGAGCAGGCCATTGCGGGAATGGATGGTATCAATCCGCCCGTGGTCGAACAACAGGAAATTATTCCTCAGTTGCGAATCGATCTTGATTACAACCAACTGGCTCACTACGGATTGCAGGCTGCTGATGTCAGCGAATTCATTGAGACCGCCATGAATGGTCGAGTCGTCTCGCAAGTGTACGAGGGGCAGCGAATTTTCGACGTGGTGTTGAGATTCGATGAAGAGTTCCGACAGGAGATCGCCAATTTTAATCGAGTTCCGATTGATCTTCCCAACGGAGGCAGTACGGCATTGCGGTCGGTTGCCAAGGTTTATCGATTGGGCGGTCCGAATAAAATTGTTCGCGAAGAGGCCAAACGCCGAATTGTTGTGCGAGTGAATACGTCAGATCGGGATCTGGGTTCTGCGATTGCAGAAATCAAGCGGCGGATTGCTGACCAGGTAGATTTGCCAGACAGTTACTATATCGAGTTCGGTGGACAGCACGAAGAATCGCAACGAGCCAATTTTCGTATTCTCTGGCTGAGTGTGATCGCGCTGTTGCTGGTTTTCTTTGTCCTGTATTCCGCGTTTCCGTCGCCCAGCATCGTGTTGCAGATTCTTGTGGCCTTGCCGGCGGCGTTTATCGGCGGAGTCATCGCTCTGGTAGTCACTCAGCAAACGATGACGGTGGCGGCGATGGTTGGTTTCATTTCGTTGGGAGGGATCGCGGCCCGTAATGGCTTGCTGCTGATCTCTACCTATCGTGACTTGATCCCGCAGCATGGTTTTAATCGCGAAATGATTTTGCGAGGCAGCCTGGAACGCTTGTCCCCTGTGCTGATGACCGCTTTGACGACCGGGATTGGATTGGTTCCCCTGGTGATCGGTGGCCATCTTCCGGGCAAGGAAATTTTGTATCCGGTGGCGACGATTATTGTTGGTGGCTTGATCACTTCAACAATTTCCGAACTGTTTTTGCGGCCGGGAATGTTTTGGTTCTTTACTGCCAAAGACACATTCCAGAACGAAGATGCTGCAGAAGAGTTGGTGATCGATTAATTCCGTCATCCTGCTGTTGGAAATTCTGCAGATGACTGAATAATAGACGTGAATTCCAGGAGTGCCTGAAGTGTCACATTGGTTGGCGATCATGGGCATCCCAATATTTTAAATCTGACACAATTGAAGCGGGTAAATCAGAGCCGATGGGGCGCAAAAAAAAGAAAGACAAGGGCGGCGGAATCGTTTTCGGCGCGATACTCGTATTGGCGGCACTTGCGGCGCTTTGGAAAAACGAAGCACGTTATGACTACTATCGCGAAGCTGCCGGGACCACGATTGTCGAAGACTTGAGTTACGCCGAGGATGGCCAACTGTTCTCGTTCAGCGATCGAATGGATCGGAAGCTGGAAATTGAGGGCCAGTACGTGCAAACCTTTGTTGGCTATCTGCAGGTCACACGG
>CAZOXC010000162.1:0-6851 GCA_964583205.1 uncultured Pirellulaceae bacterium
CAACCAGGGCGAAGCGATCAACAGAGACGCCGCGATCACAACCGCCACAACCATGCTCCAGGGCTGCGGAAAATGGAAAAACTGCCCGACCACGACTCCCCAAATCAGACATAGGCCAATCGCAATTACGTTGAAACGTGTCCGGCGGAAACTCTCCGCGTTCTTCCACCAGCGCAACATCACGAACAGTCCGGCAAAAAATGCCAGATGGCCCAGCAACCCGGGCGAACCGGCAGGAGCAAGTGTCTCTGGTGAAAACGGCGAGATATAGATGTCCATTTCCATCGTCGCCTGATTCGCCCAGTTCAAGTGAATCGCTTCGGCATAGGCAAACGAAACCAGACCAACCAACAATCCGACCGACAACATCCCGAATCGTCGGACCATGGTGTCGCCTTTTCGATGTTCCCAGGCCTTGTTCATGATCAGAATCGACCAACAGGCAATCACACTGGTCACCACGATCCAGCCATAAAATGCCCAGGTACTCACATCGGGATCTACCAGATTCCCGCCAACGGCCAGACCTAACAAACCGAAGATTCCACAGGCGATCGCCGAAAACAACAGCGAGCCACTCAACTCGGTCAATCGATCCGACCATGGCCGCAAAGCCAGCTTGTTGCGAATCACATCGGCCTGCTGAGTCCGGCTCAATAGCCTGCCGGGAGCCACAGTCGCGTCCAGCAACTCCGTTGGTTTCTTGTCGTTGGAAAACGCCATCCGCAGGAAGAAGTAGATCAGGTATACCAATCCCAAAGCCAACGCCAAAGGCAACAGAAATTCCGCACTGGCGATCAAGAACAAGGCAACGGCACCGACGATGAGGATTTTAAAAGGAGTGGAAATCGTTTCGTTGTTCCACCACCCAACAAAGCCCGACCAGCCACCTTTGACGGCCCGAGCAATCGGTTCTTCGCTGACTTGATGTGTCGTATACAGCTCCTCTTCAACCACCTCCACCGTTTCCACCAACAGTGGCTCGGCAGAAGCGACACTTTCGGCATCAACGACCACGCTGAGTTCGCCGAACTGGATATCTCCGGATTGCACTTCATCGCCGATGTAAAACGGCTCCTGGGAATTGCCGCCAGCGCCGGCAGCAGGATTTCCACTGGCAGGGTTTCCACTGGCAGGATTAATCAACAAAGGCTCGATCGGCGGGATCCGTCTGGATTGACTTCGAGATAATTCCATGGCCTTTTTTGAGAGGCTGCGAGGAATATCCTTGAGATCAAGATCGGCAATCATTTCTTCAACCGAGCTGTAACGCTGATCTGGATCCTTGGCGAGCGCCCGTTTGACGACCGGTCGTAACAAAGGCGGAATCTGATCAACGTCGGGATCTGCAGTGAGGTGCTTCATGATGATCTCTTGCGAGCTTTCACCATCGAAAGGAACTCGGCCCGTCAGCATTTCGTGCAGGATGATTCCCATTGCGTAGATATCGACTTCCTTGCCATAAACCCCTTTGCCAATTTCCGGGGCCATGTAATGAAACGTTCCCACGCTTTCGGTTTGATTGTCGCGCTGACTGGTCGAAATGAACTTGGACAACCCGTAGTCACCAATCTTGACCACCTGGGCATCTTCATCTTCAAAGATGTTGCCCGGCTTCAAGTCGCGATGCACGATCCCTCGATCATGTAGATAAGCCACACCAGCCGCCGTCGCCGAAAACCAGTAGTCAAGCAGATCCATTGGCATCCCGCCCGGATGCTTGTTGATTGCTTCGCGGAGACTTTCACCGGGAACATATTCCATGACCACCCAGCATTCGCCGGTATCACTGGTGCGGATGTCCCACAGAGAAATCAGATTAATGTGTTTTAGATTCAAGCACTGCCGCACACCCCGCAGCTCGATATCCAGGTTGCGTTGGATTCGTTTTAGAGCAACTTCTTTACCGGCATCGCTCAAGGCAAAGTAAACTTCGCCGAAACCACCGATGCCGATGCCGCGCTTGATGGTGTATCCCTCCAGTGGTTTACTGCCACTGGGATACATGAACTTCATACCGCGAACTTTGAGGATCTCCGGCATGTCACCTTTATCGGCGGCCGTTAATTGATCGAGGCTATTGGTAACGGGCGGCTTTTGATTTGTTTGATCTTGATTCGCTTCAT
Organism: uncultured Pirellulaceae bacterium; assembly: GCA_964583205.1. GTDB lineage: Bacteria > Planctomycetota > Planctomycetia > Pirellulales > Pirellulaceae > CALMEE01. Next base: position 2,127 of record CAZOXC010000162.1, read on the forward strand.
TAGCGCTGGAGCCACCCTCGTTCGCCGCGTGATCGTTTTCGCCGTCGCTTCCCGTCGACTGGTCGCTTCCTGCCGACTGGTCACTGGGCGACTGGGCACTGGGCGACTGGGAACCGGTCGAATCCGTAGCCCCATCCTGTGGCAGGGAATTCTGCTGGTCCTGACCGTCTGGTTTTTCGTTTTCGGGATGATCCATGCGTGCTTTATCTGTTGGTGAATCGATTACCTGCGAATCGGCGATTGAGTTTTCACTGGCTCGGTCGTCAAGTCGGCTTTCCAGGGTACTGTCAATTTCCGTTGAAACCGATCCCCGAATTACTCCCTCGACTGGGGGCTGATCGCTAACAATTTTTGCGCCATCGAGTTCTCTGAATTCGCGCATCAACTCAACCCTTTAAAATATACCCGCTAATCAATATTTGTGTTGCAATCAAAAATACTTATCCATCCAAATCGGCAATTGTTTCCAGGCTGACGGAAAATTCTTCGCCTGAAATTCTTGAGTCACAGGACAGCACCGTATTTCGATTCCATTCTTCTCCATCAACTTCGATCGGATCTTTACAAGCGCATCTCAATTGCCCATCCCGCACAAAGATTACCAATTCGCTGCGCCATCCAGGACACACGATGTGGCTGTCTGGCTTGGGACCCAACACGATCGACTTGCCCATCAAAATAATTCCGTCGGACCAGGGCACCGTGCGATGCCGAGAAGCAAATTCGAGCGACGCCGAGTTACTCAGCGCGTGCGGCCGACGAAATTTTATCTTGGCTTTACCGATGGCCAGTTCGTGTCGATCGTCCAGAATCCGGTCACCCGTTGAGGCGTCGCCATCCACTTGAATTCCATCGGAGTTCTTCAAGACGTACAGGTCACCAGCCCGCAGGATCTGCAAGCGAGTCTGATTGAGGTCGCCCTGCACCGGGATATCGATTCGCTTGCCTTGCGAAGCCTGCCCCAGAGTGACTTCATTGTTCGGACACACCCAGAAACCTCCTACGCCATCAACCCACATCATGAACGTGGTCACCGCGGCGGCGTTTGCTGTGGGCAGAGGCGTCAGCACCACTTCCTCTGGTTTGGCAACGCCAGGGTGCAGAGTATCGCTACTGCCTTCCGAGTGCGTGTCTTTGATTTCAATTTGCGAAGGCGAGACAAATTCGATTCCATCATCAGGCTCGACCTGCGGAGTCGAAATCGAAATTTCTGAATCCAGAAAAGCCTCTTCTGATTCGGGCTGCCGGGAAGTTTCTCGAGTCCGGCAGCGCTTCATCGTATCCAACGCCAATTGGTAGTTGGGTGCGATCTGCAGCATCCGTCCCGAAAGTTCCCTGGCGGCACCCCAGTGCGAACTGGTGATGGCTGTTCGAAGTTTGCCGCGCAAGTTTTCCAGTTCGCTGTTTTGGTTGTGCAGTGCATCGATCCGTGACTGCAAAAAGCTCAGTTGCGGTCTTCTTTTCAGTGCCGTTTGCAACCGTTCGGTGGCGGCCCTGAGTTTGCCCTCGGCGATCAACTGATCGACTTCGCGAATCGTGCGACAATTCTGCCGAATTTCGTCGGCTCGACGATCCATGATTTTCCGATTCGACAACAGAGACAAAATTCGTCCCGCTGCGGCAGGTTTTCCGGACACCAGCAACTGTTCCGCATGCTCGATCGTCAAATCGACCAGCCGAGTTTTCTCTTTGGAGACTTGATCCTGGTGATCTGGTATCGCGATTTGCGAAGCCCAGGAAAGATTTTCCCAGGCACCGGCATAGTCGCCCATCGATGTAAAACGATGTGCCTGTCCGACCAGTTTGTCGGTCAACTGTGACAGAACTCTGGTTCCGGGCTTCAAGTCAATCAAGCGATGCTGAATCGCTTCGCGTGAAGCCTCAGCCAGCTGACCCGCCTCGATCAACTTTTCGACTTTTTTTACTCGAGTTCGCCAGGAAGTAAACATCTTGGTTCAGGCGGCTGAGGTTCAAAACAATGGTGACAGAATAACCGTGGCGGAATAACCCGTGACCGAATAAATGGTGGGTCAAAAAAAGGGCTCGAGCCGCTGGGACTCGAACCCTTTCGGGATACCAGGTCAAAGATTACTTGTTGACAACGTTTTCATCAACTTGGTCGAAGTAGGCGTCAATCTCTTCCAGCACGTTAGCGTCGCTTCCGATGGACTGGCCGTCCAGAGGAATGCTGCCAACATACTTTGGAGTCAGCGAGAGAACTTCTTCTTGAACATCCAACTTGGCTTGAATGTCGTCGATCATGTTCTGAGTTCGAGACAATTGGCTGTCGTCGATCTTGATACTGTTGGCCTGCTTGGCAACATCCAGCATCTGCTTGCGAGCCTGCAAGCTCTCGATATCCAGCTCAAGTGAATCTCGGGTAGCGATGGTCTGCTCAAGTTTCTGCTTGGCAGATTCCAGACCTTGACGTCGGACGTCGAGAATCTGGCCGGTTTTGCTGACAGTCAAGTCGGCTACTTTGTAGTTTTCAAAACGGTTCTTGAGATCTTCCTGAACTTGCGAGCTTGAGTAGCTTCGCTCACCACTACGGTGGGCCACAACAAACTGCGATTCGCCTGAATCAAGGTGATTCTTCATTTGCATGATGTGAGCGTATTGGCGATCCAGCTCACTTTGCTGTTCGGCTAACTGGATATCCAGTCGCTCGACGGCAACTTGTTCACGAGCAATCTCGTAAATCATGTTGTCGATATCACCCTGGATATTTCCCAGCTGCTTGCGGGCAGCATCAATTTGGAACTCCACGGGTACGCTGTCATTAACTGACCTGCGTGCTTTTTCATAAGCGGTCTGTGCGTAAGGCACCAACCTGGAACCGAACATTAGTGTCAGCAAAAGCAGGACACCGGCGGTTACGATTGCGGCTTTCTTGATCATCTGTCTTCTCCTGGTATAGGGACTGAAAGCTTGATTTACTGTTAGGGTTACGATTTTGGGCGAAAGCGTTTTAGTTAAAAAACATTCAAAATTGCGTTCACTTGATAGGTTTTTCGCTGGAGCGGTTACGTTATTTGGTAAATTGAGACCAAAATTCCTCGAATTTGCGGTTTTGCCCGGATTCAGCCCGAACATTTCGCCAGCAAATCGACGTAAGTTTATATTTAACAAAGACTTGCCAAAATCAGCTTGGCTTTACCGGATTCTGGATTTTCCAGCCCTCCTGGCTAGAATTGCCCAGCCGGCAATACCACCTCCAAATAACTCGGGCGATCTCAAACCGACTGACCGGAGACACAACGCAACCGCCTGAATAGAAAACAGACAGAGACCAATACAGACAGAGACGAGTACAAACAGAGAAGAAATATGAACCAAACACTGAAACTGATCATCCTCTCGATAACCTTCGCCGGACTTGGCTGGGCTTCAACCAACGCACAGACTATTCAGGTCGAAAAAACGGACTCCGCCCACCAGGAACAGCTTGAAGAAATCCGCGCCTTGGGCATCAAGTACCTATTGGAGAATCAGGACGAAGATGGCGCATTCAGCAAACAGTTCGGTCCGGGTGTCACCGCCATTGCAACCACGGCGCTGATTCGTAGCGGCATGTCGGTCGATTCGCCCGAAGTGCAAAAAGCGATCGAGTACCTGGTGACTCACGTTCAGGACACGGGCGGCATCCATGCACCGAATTCGATTTATCGCAACTACGAAACCTGCACATCAATCATGTGTTTTGTCGAGGCCAACAAAGAAGGTCGCTACGACGATTACATTACCGGTGCCGAAAAGTTTATCAGAAGCCTGCAATGGGCGACTGGTCTGGAAACCGGCAGTGAAGAAGAAATCGATCCAGACCATCCCTCTTACGGTGGCTTCGGTTACGGAAAACATCGACGCCCCGATTTGAACAATACGTCCTACACCCTCGAAACGCTCAACAAGCTGGGCACAAGTCCTGATGACGAAGCTATTCAACGGGCTCTGGTGTTTGTCTCGCGAACCCAGAACTTGAAGTCCGAACACAACAATACCAAGTTCGCTGACAAAATTATGGATGGCGGATTCTATTACACTCCAGCAGCCGGTGGCGGCAGTCAGGCGAACTCGGAAGAAGAGAATCAAAAAATTGCCGATGGCGATGGAGAAGTTGGGTTGCGGAGTTACGGATCCATGACGTACTCGGCATTGAAAAGCATGATCTTCGCCGGTGTCAGCAAGGACGATGAACGAGTATCCGCAGCCATCAATTGGATCAGACACAATTACACGCTGGAAGAAAATCCCGGCATGAGCTACAGCGCTCCAAACGGTGGCCAGCAAGGCTTGTTTTACTACTATCACACGTTTGCCAAGGCACTCGACGTACTTGAAATTGACACCATCACGGACAAAGACGGCGTCGTGCATGATTGGCGAGTCGAGTTGGTTGAGAAACTGGCGGACGTCCAGAATGCTGATGGTTCCTGGACCAATGAAAATGATCGCTGGCTGGAAGCCGATCCCAATCTGGTCACCGGTTATATCCTGCTGGCCCTGGCGCATACTGACAAAGAATAACTTGCGTTAACATGCCAGCGAACGAATCGAATCCAGTCCTCGTTGAAGTCTGCGCCGGCTGCCTGTCTGATGTTATCGTCGCTCACCAATGCGGGGCAAATCGCATTGAACTGAACCAGGCGTTACCACTGGGAGGTCTGACTCCATCATTGGGATTGCTCCAGGCCGCTCTTGAACAGACTGACTTGCCAATCATCGTGA
>CAZOXC010000163.1:0-6841 GCA_964583205.1 uncultured Pirellulaceae bacterium
GGCCGATTTCATGCGAGTGAGTCATCCCGCCATTTCGAACACCCTTGTTGAATGTAAATGCGGGTGCGTCTTCGTCCCAGTTAAAACTGCCGATGAATGCCACGCCGCCGATACCGTTTCCAAAACCGTCTGTGGCCTGCGTGGCCAGCGAACGAATTCCCCATTCCTGATCGTTGCCGCCGGAGTTAATCAAGGCATCTTCGCCCGGATCAATCGTCGTTACGTTTACATCAAACGGGAAAAAATCTTCCACCACGACTTGGAACTGTCTTTGAATTTCGATCAACTCGGCGTCGCTGAACGTGCTGGAGTCACCATCACGATCGAACGCAGGGAAAATGATGTCATGGCCCCAGGCGTTGTTGACCGAGTGATGTCCGTCAAAGTCCAGGAAAATGGTTTTTGTGGAATTGGGATTGGATTCCAGCAGGAAGGTATTCTCCAATCCATAAGGTGCCTCGTCGGCAGGGTCGCCAAACGAAAACTCGCCATCTACAAACACAGGCAGAATCGCACTCAACAGGAATCGATCTTCAAGTGGCTCTGCGGGCGCAAGGATCGTTTCAATTTCGTCCTGCTTTGATTTGATTGAAAAAGAAAATCTGGACCAAAGCATTCCTGCTCTTTTGCTCAAATTGTTCCTGCCAGTTCGCGATTGATTCAAACTCATTCTGACCTTACCCCAATTGAAACAGATTTGTGATCCAGATTACGCGGATTTTATTTGCATGTAACGCAATGTGTTAATTGGTTGCGGCAGACGCCATCCTGTTAGCTGCCACACTGCTGAACCGGCACGGATGATCAACAAGTGGCTGAAATCCTCGATGCATCTGTTGCAGGATATACAATCGCTACAACCGGTACCCTTAAGAATATGTTTTAAATGTCACAAAACGTCAATATATTTGGTTTCTGAATGGCCGGATTTAATGACAAAATGAGTACTTAGTTTGATTCGTTCAAACTGATTGGCGGCTACGCTTCTTTATGAGATAAACAGCCGAGTTTGTGCGGGAAATCAGAAGATTTCGGTTGAAACAAGATGTTTTTTAGAGAGCGCGACTTCCTTATCCATATCCGGAAAAAAATACCAGCAAATTCGGAAATGTCTGATTTGTCTCCGGTTGCCAAAGGTTGTCGATTGCCAAAGAGTTCTGTGGCGGGAACTGATCGAACTGTCGATGCGTCGGAACAGTACGACATTCAGGCTTCCGCAGTCACCAGGTCGCGTGAACGCGAAAATTTACCAGCCTTCAATTCAACTTTTTAATTCACGAGAGAGTCGATTCGGTGAAATCGTTTAATGGTCGTTTGGCCTTGGTTGTGTTGTTTGCTCTGGCTGTCACGCTGGTCGTTCGATTTGCGGTTGCCGCTCCCCAGCAGGATACGCCTCGTCAAAAACAAGCTCGTAAGCTGGTGGAGACACTCGAACCAATTCACGAAGAAATCGGGCCGGTGCAACCGGGTGATTGGTTGGAGCGAAACAGGGAACCCGGTCAAACTTTTTCACAATATATTCGCAGCCGACCGATCCGACCGACTGAGAAAAGGACGACGCTGTACGTGATTCCGATTGGGGATTTCACTGACAAGCAACAAGAAGTGTTTGAACTCACGGTCGAGTTTATGGGGCACTATTTTGGTACGCCGGTTGAAGTCATGGACGGCGTGTCGCTGGATGTGATTCCGGATAAGGCGAAACGAGAGCATCCCAGTTGGGGTGATGATCAGATTCTTTCGACCTATGTACTGTATGACTTGTTGGTACCCAAGGTTCCGGATGACGGTTGGGCTCTGTTAGCGCTGACCAGTAGCGATTTGTGGCCGGGTGATGGTTGGAATTTCGTTTTTGGTCAAGCATCGTTGAATAGTCGAGTCGGGGTTTGGTCTATTTATCGAAATGGCGATCCGAGTGAAAGTGAAGAAGCGTTCAAGCAATGTTTGATAAGAACATTGAAGACCGCCACGCACGAAACCGGCCACATGCTCTCGATTAATCACTGCATTTATTATGAATGCAATATGTGTGGATCAAACAGTCAGCGCGAATCGGATCGTCGGCCAGTTTATCTATGTCCGATTTGCACAGCCAAGATTACCTGGGCCACCCGGAACAGTCCTCTTGAGCGAGCTCAGGCTCTGAAAAAGTTTTGCGAAGACAACGGGCTTGATGAATCCGCCGAGTACTACGAAAAGGCGACCGGTATTTTAGAGAACCGCCGGTAACTGAGCCCGCCAAGCACCACCGGGCTTACTTGGTCAAGTGTTTTCGGATTGTCGCGGCTACTTGTTCGCCAAGCTTGACTGAGCCTGCTGGTTTGAAATGAACATCGACTGGCTTCATTAACAGCTCTTGCCCCGTATCGTTGACGAACGAATACAAATCATTCACTTCGATAGATCGAGCTTGCATGATTTCGAAAGCGACTTGATTGTATTTGTCAGGTGCATCAATCGCTCGATAAGGACGAACTCCGCCTTCAGGCACGGGCGTAGTCGTGGCAAAAATCAGCTTGGCACCCGTGGCCTCCAGCTTCTCAACAATTTCATTCAGTTGGGCTCGGTAGGTCTCCAGGTCAGCTTGGGGTGGGTTGTTGGGGTCGTTGGAGTTCTGTTTTGAGTCCGGATCGACGTGCTTCAAGTCATGCAGGCCGAAATTGAAATGGATCACGTCCCATTCAAGGTCGCCCATAGATAGCCAGTCATCAATTTTTTCAACGCCATTGGTTGTGCCGGCACAGTTCTCTGCATTCTTTACCGTTCGCATCGGCCTCGCGACAAACGCGTCTGGCAGGTTTTTCACAACGGTCGCGTGGTAGCCCATGGAGATTGAATCGCCCAACAACAAAACTTTTGGTAGCTCCGAGCGTTTCAGCATCTTCATCATCTGTTGGCCCAATGCGTCACCGATCAAAAAGTAACTCTCGGCATTGCCAAACCAATGGTGGCCATGACCAGGATTCGGACTGGCTTGCGCGGCTCGAGCAAACTGGTTGGTCGGCACAAAATCGACGTTGCCTACGAACGAACGGTGCCCACAGCCCAGTTCCTGTTGGCGGCGGAATCGCTGCATCGGCGTGTCGCGTTCAGCGGCGCCCATATTCCCAAGTTCACCGATGACACAGGGCAACTTGGGCGAATCAAATTCATCGCGAACATCATTGATCAAGTGTACCAGGTTGGCAGCGTAGTTTTTGGTAGCCTCTTCGTCACACATGTCGTTCCAGCCCTGCATCCAGACGAAACCGGCGATCTTGAATTCGTGATTCTTTAGCTGCGGGAAATCGGTCGGAGCTTTGTCGATTCCGGTTTTGAATTCCTCGATCATCCTTGAATAGAACTGGCCGACTTCGCCACCTGCCGAGGGCGGTCGGAAATCCTGGTGTAAACTCTTGCCGCCCCAAGCGGCCTTGATCAGCAAAACCGGTTCTTCCAGAGCATCACCAACCACGTGCCCGAATTGCAGTTCAGGACCAAAGTGATGCGAACCTCCGTAACCAGTAAAGCCGATCGAGAGTTTCCCTGATTTCAATTCATCCGGTGTCTGGTAACGAACCAGCACATCTTCGCGCGCGGTCCATTGGCCATCGCTTGATTTCAAGTGGGCGAACCGTTCTTTGTTCTGGTGATTGACCAGCAAATCATTGAGTGTGCCTTTACCAGCGTTGTAGTGTTCCGGATGATCCAGATCGACGACCGCTTGCCCTTGCATGTTGGATTGTCCGGCCAGCAGAAAGACCTGGCAAACTGGATCGTCGTTGGCCATGATCGAGATCGATAAACAGGAAATCAAGATTGTCGGGAAGACCGGAAAGATTAGTCGTGTAAACATATTTTACCGCTAAGTCATCAGAAGAGTTACAAACTAGATACGAGGCTTGTGGGGAAAACTGATAAGATTGTAGCAAGCAAAGCGCAAAACGCGAAAATGGTCTATGGAACAAAAGAATGAACAGAAAAACGATGATCGTCAAACGAATCGGAATTCAGTTTACCGTATTGCTGTTGTTGGGAGTTGCGTTCAGCGGGTGTAACGAAAGTGATTCGTCCTCCGGTGATTCAGCCTCCGGTGATTCAGCCTCCGGTGATTCACAAGTGCTGGAAAGCGAGTTGTTGAAAATCGCGTCCGAGTACAAAGATTATGGTCGAGTCGATGGTGACTTGCGCTGGGCGCCCACTAGTTGCCGCACGCCGTTGCCGTCGATGGCTCGGATCAGTGCCAGTGATGATACTGATACTCACGGTGAAAAATTGTATTTCATGTTTGCCCGAGATCGCGATGCCTACAAGAGCTTTGAATCTTCCAGCCAGCCAGCCGGTCAAGCGATCGTTAAAGAAGGCTGGAACCCGAAGCTGATAGATCCGGAACGCGAAATCCCTTCAACATTGATGGATTTGGAAAGGGACAGCCAGGGTTCTCGTTGGTACTTTAAATATGCCAAGCAGGACGAAAAGTGGTTCGAGCCGGATGGCCAGAGTCAATTGTTCATCATGTACAAGCCCGCCAGTCCCAGTCAGGAATCCAGCATCGAGACCGATGAAGGTTGGATTTACGCAGTCGTGAATTCAGAAGCAACGCAAGTTTTGTCCAAGGGCAAGATCGATTCTTGTATGAATTGCCATCAGGATTCTAAACACGATCGAATGTTCGGCTTGCCGCAGGTGAATCCATAACAATAACCTTAGCCGAAGGTTAGAGTTCACCCGGCAATCGAGCCAGCAACTTGTGTTGCTGCCGTTGACAGCAAAAGTATCGTTAGAAGCAATGTTCACCGAGTGACTTCCATTGCTCCCTGGAAGAATGGAGACTTGGCCTACGCCTGCGTTCTCAGAAGAACCTGCCGGGTAACTGACGCCGCCGATGTATTGTGGAATATCCAGTTCCGATTGAGGCAGGAAAGTAGGGCTTTGACAGGAGTTATGAACCAGGGCAGGAAAATGGGCTATCGGGATTATCTCCGCAGTACGATCTGTACCTGCAATTTACAAGGTAAAATGAGGCGGATTTTACGCTTGGGTGGGGAGTAACGCTTCGGTTGGAGTATTGGAATCGACAATCCGCGGACGCCAAGGGTATGACGTATTACATAAATGCCAGGTGTGTTTTTACTTATTTTGAGTTCTTGAAAAACAGCAAAATCGGCTGTTTTATGGGCTTTTTGTTGATTCGCCCAGTGTTTTATTGACTTTTTTGGGGGTGACTTTATAGGTATTTAGAGGGGGATGAGTTATATTTTTGTTCGGAATCGTTGATTCCAATAAGACACGTGATTTAGATTTAATGAATCAGAGTAAAAACAACTTGGTTGCTACACACTTCTAGGATAACTCATGAAAATTCATCAACTTTGTATTGCAGCTGTGGCATGTCTATTTCTTTTAGACTCGCATTTGTCAGCGGATATCGTTGCTTCGACGATGGAACCGACGACAAATATCCTTCTCGACGAATATCACAATAACGCGGGCTCCCTTGCTGGCACCAACATTACCGATGGTACTTCAGCTCGTGGAACATTCTTTAGTTTAGATACCTTGACACTAACGGGCGGTGCTGCCGCACAAGGCTCGTCCAACATTGGCCCCAACATTAATGCTCGAATAGACGCACTCACGTTTCAAATCAACGGAGCAGCGGGCGTTTCGGCAACCGGCCTCGATATTTTGTTTTTCAGAGGCAATCCTGCAGACGATGCGACAGGCGGTGTAAATCTCGCGGGCTTTCTCACTGATACAGGAATTGCTCCGATTCTGTCCGAAAATCACGTTTTGCCAGCAACCTTCGGTAGTGCCAACTTTTTTACAATCAATTTGGACAATCCGTTCATCGTAGATTCTAGCGAAGATATTGGAGTCTTTATTTTCGCTAACGGTGGCGCAATTACCCAAATTGAGGGTCAAAATAGTGGTGGCGGACGGTTAAATTTTAATACCAGCGGATTCCAAGGGGCTTCTGGTGTTCGCGACTTCAACTTCCTTATTCACGGGGTTGCTATTCCTGAACCAACAAGTCTGGCATTGCTGGGTCTTGGTGCATTGGGATTGATTGCTCGTCGTCGACGTAGCTAGTCCAGCGAGCTTTAGAAAAATCTATCAAGAGGCCCGGCCAATTGGCTGGGCCTCTTTTTTTTTGAGAGGCCGTCGTCACTGCGGCCATTGTTTGACTCGGAAACGATGTTTGACACGGAAGGAAAATGCTGGTGGGATTCGCCAGCCTTGCAAGCACGTTGGCTTTGCTCCGTGACTCTGCGTTTTCCGTGATCCGTGACTCTGTGTTTTCCGTGTCTTTCGCGCCTCTGCGTTCTCTGTGCCTCTGCGTAAAAAAAATGCGACAGTCAGTCGGCGGGCTGCGGGATCAGTTCCTGTTCGCTAACTGACGGACCTTTGGCCCTGAGAATTAATGGCAGCTAACCCAGGGCTGGAAAAACGACCGGGGCGTTGCCCCTATGAAGCGAGCGACCGGGTGCGTTGCCCCAATTAATCGATTGCCAACAATCCGCTACCTCTGGTCTAGAAAAACGACCCGGGCGTTGCCCCTATGAACAGGCCGTTGTTGCGATTGATCAAGTAATGCAATGGTGAAATTTCAGAGCGAAGCGAATTTGGTCATGCCCACAAAGATGATGGTCATTGCGTTCAACAGCAAGTGCACGACCACGCAGGCGGTCAAGCTTCCAGTGCGGTCATAAACGTATCCGATTCCAAGTGCCAACACGAACAAGGCGAAAGGTGCGGCGCCTTGACCAAAGTGCAGTGAAGCAAAAATCCCGGCACTAACAATGATGGCAGGCCAGTTAATCGTATGCGTTTCGCGGCTGTCTGAAGCGTTGCTTTTAGT